>DATHUV010000075.1:0-25463 GCA_035461905.1 Acidimicrobiia bacterium
GCCAAGATCTTCGTGACACGACCAGCACCCACCGTGCGGCCACCCTCACGAATCGCGAACCGCAAACCCTCATCCATCGCGATCGGCTTGCCCAACTTCACCGTCATCTCCGTATTGTCACCAGGCATCACCATCTCAGTGCCCTCAGGCAACTTCACCTCACCCGTGACATCCGTCGTCCGGAAATAGAACTGAGGCCGATACCCATCAAAGAACGGGTTATGACGACCACCCTCATTCTTCGTCAAGATGTACACATTCGCCTCGAAATCGGTATGGGGCGTAATCGACTTCGGAGCAGCAACCACCTGACCCCGCTCCACATCATCCTTCCCGATACCACGAAGAAGAAGACCGACATTGTCCCCCGCACGCCCCTCATCCAAAAGCTTGCGGAACATCTCAATCCCCGTACACGTCGTCGTCTGGAGGTCCCGCAAACCAACAATCTCGACCTGATCCCCCACCTTCAACACACCCTGCTCAATACGGCCCGTCACCACCGTCCCACGACCCGTAATCGAAAACACATCCTCAATCGGCATCGCAAACGGCTTATCCGTCTCACGCACAGGCTCAGGGATATACGCATCAACCGCGTCCATCAACTCCATCACCTGAGAAGCACCGACCTCATCACCCTCCAACGCACGCAACGCAGACCCACGCACCACCGGCACATCATCACCAGGGAACTCATACTCATTCAACAGATCACGAACCTCCAACTCGACCAAATCGAGCAGCTCGTCATCATCAACCATGTCCACCTTGTTCATAAACACCACAATCGCCGGCACACCAACCTGACGCGCCAACAACACATGCTCACGAGTCTGAGGCATCGGACCATCAGCCGCAGACACCACCAAAATCGCTCCATCCACCTGCGCCGCACCCGTAATCATGTTCTTCACATAATCCGCATGACCCGGCATATCCACATGCGCGTAATGACGATTCACCGTCTCATACTCCACATGAGCAATCGCAATCGTGATCCCACGCTCACGCTCCTCAGGAGCCTTATCAATATCATCAAACGCCGTAAACGCAGACGAACCCACACCCGCATCCGCCAACGTCTTCGTAATCGCAGCCGTCAACGTCGTCTTCCCATGATCAATATGACCCATCGTCCCAACATTCACATGCGGCTTCGTCCGCTCAAACTTCGCTTTCGCCATGGTGTGGTCCTCCCGGAACCCGATGTGTATTGCCTGGCATGCGCCCGTGCGTAGCGGCGGGCAGACTTGAACTGCCGACCTCTCGATTATGAGTCGAGCGCTCTTACCGACTGAGCTACGCCGCCGTATGCGCGCACCGCTCACGCGGTACCGGGTCGAGCGTTGACCCGACCCACCCCCGTACCGAATCGACACGCCCGAAGTCGGGAACACGGGTCAGTCGGACGTCCGGAAGCCGCCAGCGAGTATAGATACCGCCGCTCCTAGTGCCGCAATCGACCGCCTCGGTCTGCGTTCTTGCGTAACTGGGTTCCACGCATGGTGGAACCCAGTTACGCAAGAACGGGATCGGCGACCGGCACCGACGACGCGGAGAGGGGGCGGGTTCTCGGTCCCCCGCCCCCTCCTCAGTTGGGTGTGCGTCAGGCGTCCCGTGAGGGAGCGCAGAGCAGCCCGTTGTTGTATGCGTCGAGCATGCTGTGCATCGAGCTGCCGGAGCCCTGCCAGGCAGACGAGTTCGCCCTGACGTTGGATCCGAGCGGATTGGCCGTCAACCAGGCCTGAGCTGCCGTGATCGTGCTGGAGATACACGACGCGTCGTTTCCGATCTCCACGTTCAGGACCGCAGCGACGAGCTGGTTGAACATGTCGTAGGTCTTGTCTCCGCGCCCCGGAGTGTTCATGATCGCAATGGCAGCCTCGACGGAGTATGCGACCCCGCCGATCGTGACTCCGCTTGGGGGCCATGCATCAGGATGGTTCTTCCAGTACCCGATCGTTCCGGTTCCGGGGTTGTCCGGTGTCGTCCACTCGAGCACGATGTTGTCCACGGCAAATGAGTCGTTCGACCGGATGACGATGGTGTTCCCCGCTAGGCCCACGTTGACGATCTGTTCATTCCCATCACTGCCGGCAACGAAGAACGCTGAGCCGCCACCGACGTTGATGGCACCCTTTGGATCACCGTGGGAATCACCAAAGTCCTTGACGAACACGGACTTCACAGTGAACGTCCCAGGAAGGGTGAGCGTCAGCATGCCTCCACCTACCCAGTCATTCGGTCCGCCGTTCTCGCTCACGATGAGCATCTTTCCGATGTCACTTGTAGCGCTGCACAGGTCCGGGTCCGGTCCTGACGAGCAGTTGGCGCCAGCGGCGTCGAAGATGACCGCCTTGTTGCTTCCACCCGTTGCCGTCACACCTACGGAACCACCGATGTTGTCACCGCTGATTCCTGAGCCGTTCGACAGACTTGTGACGACCGTTCCGTGAGCCAGATCATCGAAGTCGATCGTCGCCGTCATGGTCGCCGCTGAGGCGATGCCCGGTACCAATGAGATCACCATGGTCATCAGTGCGAGCAGAATGATGCGAGCGCGTAGTCCGCGCATGATTGCCTTCCTTTGTTCCCCGCTGCCCGTTTGCTCCCGCCCAGCCGGCCGGAACCCCCTCAGGCCACCAAGCGTATACCTAGCGTGGTCGCCCGGCAACAGATAGTTTGTGCGCGAACTCCCAGACGCCGTTCTTGCGTAACTGGGTTCCAACCATGAGTGGAACCCAGTTACCCAAGAACGGTGGAGCCTCCTCCGAGATTCGAACTCAGAGTCCCGTCGCAGCACCACGTGAACCCACCGTCTCGCACACCGAACCCCCAGCTCGTAGGCAGAAGACGACGGGAGCGAAGCGACCGACTCGAACGCTGGACCCTCCTCCGAAAGAAATTGTGGGGGTCCCGAGTTCAACGAAGCTGCCGCCCAACGACAGCCAAACCTTCTGGGAGCCTCCTCCGAGATTCGAACTCGGGACCCCCTCCTTACCATGGAGGTGCTCTACCACTGAGCTAAGGAGGCATGTATTCAGTTGCGTGCCAAGGGGTCCAAGACCCCCTCCTCACCATCAGTTCTCACCGCTCTTCGCCTGACGGCTCATCGCAGCTCTACCACTGAGCTAAGGAGGCATGTATTCAGTTGCGTGCCAAGGGGTCCGAGACCCCGTCCACACTCTCCTTCGAGGCCAACAGACCTCGGTCGTGCCGGGAGAAGGATTCGAACCTCCGAAGGCGATAGCCGACAGATTTACAGTCTGCTCCCTTTGGCCGCTTGGGTATCCCGGCGGGGTTCCTCGGGCGTCGATGACGGCTCCCGGGGCAGACGCAGATTAGCGACGGGTGTCACGCAACGAACCCCGGAAGCAAACAGCGTGCGAAATCGACCAACGAACTGTCGCTCCGTGGGACGGACCTGCTTGGGTTCGCCAGCGGACCGTCGATCGCGCCACGGTGTCAGCGACTCGCCCAGGCCGAGTACGCAACGGCGAGCGCTCCGGCTGTGGTGGCGATGAGCATGCCGTGCTCGAGAACCCGACCCGTCAGGCTTGTCAGGGGAAGGAGGGGCACCACGACGGCGAACACCACCATCACCGTGACCGCCAACGCCAGCACCATCTTGGCGACCAGGGTCGCAGCCCACGTCGTCGACGGGATGCGGTCACGCAGGACAGCCATGAGCCCCACACCGATGGCTCCGGCGACGATGATGGCGAGGTTGATCCACACGCCGACAGGGAACCCGAGCACCCCGCAGGCGCCCGGATCGACGCCACCGATCTGCAGCCGGGCATAGCTCACATCGAGCGAATTGGAAAACTGGAGGGTGAGTACGACGATCGGCCCGAGGACCCCGATCATGATGCGGAGGAGGCTCTGGGCAGGAGCGAACACGACCCGATTCGCGCCATAGGAACGGAGCACCGCTTGGAGCCCCACGAGCAGCAGGATCGTCGACAGCCCGAACACCCCTCCGAGGGCCATCTGCTCGACGGCTGCGATGACGAGCACCGCTCCCCCACTCGTCCGCCCCGCAAGGATGGCGTACGCGAACGCAAGCAGGAGCAGTGAGAAGAACGCGGCGACGAACACGACGACCGCGTGCGACGTCGCCCGCGTGTCGGAGTCGTCGTCGACATGGTCGAGTGGCAGGAGTATCGCGAGCAAGGCGAATCCCGCCAGAACGCCTGCGATGCTCGAGTACCACCCTGCCGAGGAGGCGATGTCGAAGCTCTGATCAAGGAGCCGGCACTCAGCTGCGAATACCATTCCTGTATCTGTCACGGCGGCGGATCGTAGCCGCAAACCTGTCGGGCACTAGCGTGGATCGAATGCAGCCATCGTTCACTCGCCTCGGGCGACCCGAGACCCGGTATGTCGCCACACCCCATGGGTACGTGGCGTATCAGGCGTTCGGGTCCGGCGATCGCGACATCATGTTCATCACGGGAGCCATCACCAACCTCGATGCGATCTGGGACGAACCGACGGCGGTGCGATTCCTCGACCGGCTCGGGGACATGGGCAGGGTGATCCAGTTCGACATGATGGGGTCCGGTGTGAGCGATCCGATCCCCGACGGATCGATGTGGCTTCCGCTTGAAGGGAACGTCGATGACGTGGTCTCTGTCCTCGACGCGGCGGGCTCCCGACGGGCGGTGGTATACGGGGACACCGAGGGCGGACTCTTCGCAATGATGCTCGCGGCGACGTATCCCGAACGCGTCTCGTCCCTGGTTCTCGTCAACGCCTTCCCGAAGATCCTCCGCGCCGACGACTACCCGATCGGCATGCCCCAGGACATCGCCAACCGACTCTCTGACCAGTACTCGGCCCAGCACGGGACGACGGGGAGCATGCTCGAGCTGACGGCGCCGAGCGTCGCGGACGACCAGCGCTTCCGCACGTGGTGGACGCGATACCAGCGGCTCTCCGTCCCCCTGGGTCTGGCTCGGAGCACGTTCGACTGGTACCAGGAGGGCGACGTCCGAGCCGCGCTCCCGATCATCCAGGCACCCACCCTCATCGTCTCCAGGCGCGATGCGAGGTTCCACCGTCTTGCATATGGCGAGTACCTCGCACAGAACATCCCTGACGCCGAACTCCACGTCGTCGAGGGAGCCGACACCGTTCCTTTCCACGCAGGTGACTTCGGGCCGACACTCGACGCGGTCGAACAGTTCCTGACGGGACGGAGGGAGAGCGCCCGGACCGAGCGGGTCCTGGCGAGTGTCCTGTTCACCGACATCGTCGGGTCGACGTCGCGAGCGTCGGAGCTGGGCGATCAACGGTGGCTGGATCTCATGGGCGACCACGACCGCATCGTTCGGTCCCAGATCGAGCGATACCGCGGACGCGAGGTCAAGATGACCGGCGACGGGGCGATCGCGACCTTCGACGGGCCAGCCCGTGCCATCGCATGTGCGGTGGCGATCACCGAGATGGTTTCGGAACTCGGGATCGTCGTCCGTGCGGGCATCCACACCGGTGAGGTCGAGATGCGCGACGACGATGTGCGCGGTCTCGGGATGCATATCGCGGCCCGTGTGATGGACCATGCGTCACGCGGCGGGGTCATGGTGTCGAGCACCGTCAAGGATCTCGTCGTCGGTTCGGGGATCGCATTCGAGGAATGTGGAACATTCGACCTCAAGGGCGTGCCGGGGACGTGGCAACTCTTCGAGGTCACATCCCTCGGGTAGCTCAGTAGATGCCGCTCCCGATCTTCTGGAGACGCTCGATGCGTTCGTGGACGGGCGGATGCGTCGAGAAGATCTTTGCGAACTGACCCTGGCGAGACCGTGGTCCGAAGGCCTTGAGCGGGTCGTCGATGAAGAGCTGGGAGACGGCGGGATTCACCTGCATCGGATGACGGGCGGTTCCCGCCGCGATCTTGTCGAGCGCGGATGCAAGGGCGAGCGGCGATCCCGTCGACGCCGCACCGTCACGGTCAGCCTCGAATTCGCGCGCACGGCTGATGGCCATCTGGATGAGGCCGGCTGCGAGAGGGGCGACGATCATCGACACGAGCCCGACGATGCCCGCAATCGGATTGTCGTTGCCCCGCCTGCCTCCGAGGTTCGACCAGAACGCCATACGGGCAAGGAACGTCAGGGCCGCGGCGATCGTCGCTGCGATCGTCGCGATGAGGATGTCGCGGTTCTTGACGTGCGATAGCTCATGGGCGAGCACGCCTTCGAGTTCGCGGATGTCGAGGACCTCGACGATGCCCGTCGTAACCGCGACGGCGGCATGCCGGGGGCTACGGCCGGTGGCGAATGCGTTCGGTTGGGGAGAGTCGATGACATAGAGAGCGGGCATCGGCATGTTCTCGCGCTGGGCGAGGGACGAGACGATCGATTGGACGTTCGGGAGCTCGAGCGGGTCGAGGGGCCTGGCACGCGATGCCTTGAGGGCGATCTTGTCCGAGAAGAAGTACATGGCGAAGTTGAACAACACGGCGAAACCGAGGGCGAAGAGCGCACCCTGGGATCCGCCGAGCAGGAAGCCCAGCGACACGAACAGTGCACCCAGGAAACCGAGCAGCGCTGCAGTCTTGACATTGTTCATGCCGTGATCGTACCGACGGGACCCGGATATCCCGACGAGATCCGGGGTGTTGCGAGCGACCATCGACTCGACTACGGACAGGAGTCGCGAAAACGCACAGAGCACACAGCTCCGAGCGCGAGTACGGTGGCGTGCATCACCCGACGCGGTGGAGAAAAGGGGTAGGTATGAAGACGAGAAAACGTATGCGACTGGCGCTGCTGAGCATGGTCGTTGGTCTGGTCATGGTCATCGCGGCGTCAGCCACCGCAATCACCAATGGAGAACTCGATGGCGACGGCCATCCCTATGTGGGGATCATGGTTGCCCAGGACAGCGCAGGCACCCCGTTGTGGCGCTGTTCCGGAACCCTGTTGTCACCGACGGTGTTCCTCACGGCGGGTCACTGCACCGAGGCGCCCGCAGCGCACGTCGAGGTCTGGTTCGACGCGGATGTCGAGAGCGGCATTCCCGGCAATGGGTATCCGTTCAACGGAGATGTTGGGGGAACGCCATTCGTGCACCCGGACTACAACCCTGCGGCATTCTTCGTTCGTGACGTCGGCGTAGTGGTGCTCGATGACCCCGTGGTGAAGGACGAGTATGGCAAGTTGCCGACGCTCAACCAGCTCGATGCCTTGAAGACGAAGCGTGGCAAGCAGGACGTGACGTTCACGGCAGTCGGCTACGGACTCCAGCGGATCAATCCTGTCTTCGTCGAGTCCGAACGCGTCCGAATGGTCGCGCACCCTCACTTGGTCCAGATCAACGTGCCTGGGTTCACCGGCGATTTCTCACTGTTGTTGTCGAACAATCACTCGACGGGTGGCACATGCTTCGGGGACTCGGGTGGACCGAACTTCCTCGGCACGTCGAACGTCGTGGCGGGCGTGACGTCGTTCGGGATCAATGGCAATTGCGCCGGCACTGGAGGCGTGTTCCGGATGGACCGTAGCTGGTCCCTCGATTGGGTCAGCAGCTTCCTCGATTGACCTCACGCCAACGCTAAACCAAACATGCGGTGAAGGGAGCCGACGGGCTCTCTTCACCGCAGGTTGGTCCGATGTTCGGATGTCTACGGAGTCGTGGTCGGAGGGATGCGGTTTCCCCCGCCCTCTGGGGTGTCGGCCGCGGGCCTGTCGCAGAGGAAGGGATCGCCACCATTGGCACCGTGGTAGTCGTAGGTCCTCTGCCCATCAGTGAGCTCGATCCGGTAGCCGTCCACGAGCGCCTGGGTGTAGGACATGCCGGGTTCGGGGCATCCGAGGGAGCCGTCTGGCCAGGTGAGCTCGTGAGCGACCACGACCTCGATCGTCGCGCCTGCGCCGAGCCTCTCCGTGAGATCCGCAACGGCTCGTTCGACCTCGGCTGTCAGATCGTCCGATACCACGGGGCTGTCATCACCACCCGAACCGTCCCCGATACCGTCGCCGGGATCAACCGGTGTCTCGGTGGCGTCGGAGTTCCCGTCCTCGGTCGGCGGCAACGTGCCGTCACCGTCGGTGCCATCTGATGCACAGCCTGCGGCGAGGACCGCCGCGACCGCCATGGCGATCATGATCTTCCTCACGTTCGATACCTCCAGGTTCGTACGTGTCAGACGCATGGACCATGTCATCGGGTTCCCTTCTCGATCAGGAATACCGAGAACCCGCCGAGCCCGGAGGGGTCGAGGACGGCTTCGAGGTCGACTCGCTTTGACCGGGCGATGAGCTGGTCCATGATCCTGCCCTCACTCGCCGCCGTGACCTCCGCGTGCGAGAGGTCCGCCAGATCTTCCTCCGCCCCCTGATCGAGGAGAAAGCTGCGCTGGCTGAGCACGTTCACCGTCCCTCCTGCGGCGGCAACAGCCATGGCGACACCGTCGACGTTCACATCGACGGTGAGATCGGTCTCCCCAGGTTTCGACAGCCATTCGTCCGACGGACGGTGCTTCCGGTACGCGCGCACGAGTTGGTGCATGGGTCGGTCGGCAAGTACCGCGGAGGGTTCCGCGTAATCGATGAGGCACATGCTGACCCTCGGAAAGGAGCCGAGGGTCTCCTCGATCCAACGCGTTGCAACGACCTGTGCCGTCACCGTCTGCCCCGGTGACGCTTCCGGATACACCGAGGTGCACCACTCGACGATCTCTGGCCGTGCCGGCATCTCCACCAGGGTGAGCCCATCGCCGCCACGGTCGACGCCGAACTCGATCCAGCCACTGCCTGCCATCACCGCGAGCGCGGCGGGCATGTTGTCGAGGACCTCGTTTGCGATGATCACAGCGCCGTCGGTAGCGGGAATGTCGTCGAGCGAGTCCAGCACGCCAATGGCAGGGAAACGCGATGCGAGGTTCGACCGCGCTGCTGCGGACCGTTCGACGGCGAAGAGCGGGCCGTCGCCCAGCCACATGTCGGTGAGCTCGGCAAGTAGCGCCCCGGACCCGGCGCCGACCTCGATGAGCGGGGTTCCCGCCGGATGGGGCGTATCGAGGGCCCACAGGCCGACGAGCATTCCGAAGTGGGCACTCGTCTCAGGACTCGTGAGAAAGTCCGCGTCCTTTCCGGGAGCGCCGCGCCCTGAGCCGAAGAACCCCTCCTCAGGGTCGTAGAGGCACAGATCCATGTATCGATCGAACGGCAAGGGTCCCGCATCGTCGATCACTGCGAATATCTTGTCCCTCACGCTCGGGAGTGTAGGTTCGGGGTATGCAGGATCCCGATTGCGTCTTGTGCGCAGGAGCGTCGATGGACCATGCCCTCATGGTGGAGGAGGTGTGGGGGGACGACCGGTGGCGCCTGACCACCGTGCGCGTCGGCGAACTCGCCGGTTACTCGTACCTGAGCCCGAGGCGCCACATCCCCTACCTCACGGACCTCGACGGCGAGGAGGCCGCGAGCCTCGGCGAGGTCATGGCGAAGGCGTCGAACGCGATCAGGGACGAGACCGGCGCTGAGCTCGTATACGCGTACGTGTTCGGTGGTGGCGTCGATCACTTCCACGTCCACCTCGCGCCACATCGAGAACCGGGTAGCCCGCTCATCGACGATCCCATCAAGGGTGCAAAGCACATGACGCACCTCCCCACGGGGGAGGAGGTGTGGTCGAGCGACCGCTACCCGCTCCAGCCGCCTGAGATCATGTCGGCTGCCATCGAAGGGATACGCGCCAGGCTGTCGGGGTCAGAGCCCAAGGGCGGCGAAGACCTCGCGTGAGAAGTCGCCGACGTTTGCGGCAAGTCCGGGGAACACGCCAAGGATGACGACTCCGAACGCCGTGAGACCGACGGCGAACCCGATGGGCCCGGGGGTCTCGATCGCACCGAGCGCCTCGATGTCGACACCGTCGGGCACAGGATCGAAGAACGCCGTCTTCATTACCTTCGCGTAATAGACGAACGCGATCACGGCATTGATGGCTGCAATGATCGCGATGCTGTAGCCCCACCAGTCCCCGACTCCGATTGTGGCTTGGAACATCGCAAACTTGGCGAACCAACCCGCAAGCGGGGGCACACCTGCGAGGGACATGAAGAACACGGCAAGTGCAAGGGCCAGGCCGCTGGCATACCGATAGAGGCCACCCCAGTCCTCGAGCTCATACGAGCCGAGCCTGCTTCCCACGACGATCACGACTGCGAATGCGCCGAGGTTCATGACAGCGTAGATGACGAAGTAGACGATGGTCGCCGTGAACGGGCCGGCGAGGTCAGATCCCGCTGCTGCCGCTGCGCCGAACGGGGCGAGCATGAATCCGGCTTGGGCGATCGACGAATAGCCGAGCAGGCGAATGATGTTCGTCTGCTTGATGGCGACGACGTTGCCGACCGTCATGGAGAGTGCGGCGACGATCCACATGATCGGACCCCACACATCGGTGATGGTCGGGAAGGCGAGGTAGCACACCGACAACAGTGCGACGAAGCCCGCGCCCTTGGACCCCACGGACAGCCAGGCAGTGACGGGTGGAGGGGATCCCTCATATGTGTCCGGTGTCCAGAAGTGGAATGGCACGGCCGAGACCTTGAAGCCGAAACCGAGAAGCACGAAGAGGACGGCGAAATTGAAGAGCGGGATGCTCGATGCCTCGCCTGCTGCGATCGCGAGCTCGTCGAACTGGAGGGTTCCTGTGAGCCCGTAGAGCAGCGACACGCCGAAGAGGACCAGTGCTGTGGCGAGTACGCCGACGACGAAGAACTTGAGCGCGGCCTCGTTCGAGCGGGGATCCCCCTTTCGCCACCCGGCGAGCAGGAACGCCGCGCCCGTTACGAGCTCGAGGGCAACGATCAGCCCAATGAACTCGCGTGACGACGCCATGACGACACCGCCGAGGACAGATGCGACGAGGAGGAAGTAGTACTCGCCTTCGTAGTACCGGTCCGATTCGAGATACCCGATCGAGAGCATGAGCACGATGAACCCGGCGAAGATGAAGATGCCCTTGAACACCAGGGCGTACGTGTCGATCACATATCCGCCGTCGAAGAGCACCCGTGCGCCGGTGTCTGTGCAGAAGTCGAGGCTTCCGCAGAACGTGAGGGTCAGGACCGGCACCATGGCGGCGAACATGCCGAGGACCCCGACTATCGCCACGAGGTACTTCTTGCGCGTCCCGAGATCGACCACCAACGTCACAACGACCGTGAGCGCGAGAATCAGCTCCGGGAGGATCGCGTGGTAGTCGAGGGTGAACACGGGATCAGCCTCCGAAGGCCTTCTCGACGAGACCGATGACTGCGTCGTTCGTGGCGCCGAAGATCACCCGTGGGAAGATTCCGATCAGGATCGTGCCGATCACGAGCGGTGTCCACGCGAGCCACTCCGACATGTCGACGTCGTGGAAGTCGTGGCCGGCCCATTCCTCCGAGGGTTCCCCGAAGTTCACGTTGCGCAGCATGTAGAGCATGTACCCGGCCGTGAGCACGGTCCCGATCGCCCCGACGACCATGAAGCCCCGGAACGTCCCGGTTGCCCCGATGGCCTCGAGCGGGCTGAAGGAAGCCATGAGTGCCATGAACTCCCCCCAGAAACCGGCGAGGGCAGGCAGGCCGAGCGACGCCATGGCGGCGAGTCCCAACAGGACTCCCATCTTCGGCATGAGGATCATGTTCCCGCCGAGCCTGCGCATATCACGGGTGTGGTACCGATGCGACATCGACCCTGCAATGAAGAACAACAGGCCGGTGATCAGGCCGTGGGCGACCATGCCGATGATCGCTGCATTGATTCCGATGTCCGTCAGCGTGGCGATGCCGAGCATGACGAAGCCCATGTGACCCACGGACGAGTAGGCGATGAGGCGTTTCATGTCCGTCTGGGCGAGGCACGCGAGGGACCCGTAGATGATCCCGATCACCGCGAGCAACCCGATCCACGGTGCCCATCGGACGGCCTCGTCGGGGAGTATCGGCAGGGCGATACGGATGAAGCCGTAGGTGCCGAGTTTCAGGAGGATCGCTGCGAGGATGACCGAGCCGATTGTCGGCGCCGCCGTGTGGGCGTCGGGGAGCCACGTGTGGAGTGGCCACATCGGCACCTTGACAGCGAACCCGAGGAACATGCCGCCGAACACGAGGAGGGCGAAGGTTCCCGTGAATGCACCGGCAGCACCGATGTCGGCGAGCTCCACCATCGAGAAGCTCCGATACCCGAGCGCTTCCTCGCTCTTGAAGTACAGGGCGAGGAACGACAGGAGCATGAAGGCTGACCCTGCGAGCGTGAACAGGAAGAACTTCAGGGAGGCATAGAGCCGCATCTCGAGCTTCCATCCGAAGAGCGGGACCTCGCGGATACCCCGGTCGCCCCAGATGCCGATCATGAAGTACATCGGGAGGAGCACAACCTCGAAGAACACGAAGAACAGGACGAGGTCGAGGGCGACGAACGTTCCGGTCATACCGGTGGCGAGGAGGAGCACGAACACCAGGAGGAGCTTCGGGTTGTGCGGTTCCGGCCAGTGGTTCCACGAGTAGATGATCGAAAGGGTCGTGATGATCGCCGCCAGGACGACGAGCGACAGCGAGATGCCGTCGACACCGATGTGGTAGTTGGCGTTGATCGCCTCGATCCACGTCGTGTCGATCGCCGTACCGAACTGGTACGTGTCTGCGGCCGAGTAATCGAAGTTCACCGCCAGCATGACCGACAGTGCGAGCGCCACCACACTGAAGGCGAGGGCGGTCCATTTGATGGCCGTCTCCTTCGCTTTCGGTATGGCGAGTAGCACCACCGAGCCAATGACCGGCAGGAAGACGATGAGGCTCAGGCCCCAACCGTTTTCGAACCAATCCATCTCTTTGCTCCTCCTAGAAGATGATGAACAGCACGGCGATCACGATCACGCCGACGAAACTGAACGCCACATACTGCTGGACCCGACCCGTGAAGGTCCTCCTCAGCACCGTTCCGGACGCACCGGTCGCGGCACCGGTTGCGTTGTACACCCCATCGACGAGACTCTCGTCCGCGACTCGCACCACGCGTGCGAGCTGCATCGAGCCAGCTCCCACTGCGTTCACGACACCGTCGATGACGTTCATGTCCACCCACAGGACGGCCCTGGCGAGGGCGCCCTTCGTGGGCCGGACGATGCCAGCCATGTAGAAGTCGTCGATGTAGTACAGGTGTTCGAACAGCGGCCACAGGACGGGGATCCGGAAGCTGTCCCGCTCGGCCTGGGTCTTTCCCGCCGCACCGCGGCCGTAGAGCATCCATCCCACGGCGAGCCCGACGAGCACGAGCGGTGTCACGATCGCGATCAGTGCGAAGTCGAACGTCTCGGGGTGGTGATCGCCGATTCCGCTCAACGGGATCCGCGTTGCGAGCCAGTCGGTGAACCCGGTGTAGATGCCGGGCATGTTGACCCATCCCGCGCCGAGTGCGAACACGGCGAGCCCGATGAGCGGAAGCGTCATCGAGGTCGGCGACTCGTGGGGATGACCGTGACCCTTGTACTCGCCGAAGAACGTGAGCGAGAGTGCCCTCATCATGTAGAAGGCTGTGACGAAGGCTCCAGCGACGCCGAGGACGAGGATGAAGTTCGCGATCGGCTCACCGTGACCCCCTGCGTACTTCATCGAGGCGAGGATCTCGTCCTTCGAGAAGAACCCTGCGAACGGGAACACGCCAACGAGGGCGAGCGTCCCCATCACGAATGTCCAGTAGGTCTTCGGCATGAACCTCCGGAGGCCACCCATGTCTGACATGTTGTTCGAATGAACGGCGTGGATGACCGAGCCGGCGGCGAGGAACAGGAGAGCCTTGAAGAACGCGTGGGTGAACAGGTGGAAGAGGCCAGCCGTGTACGCGCCCGCACCCATGGCGGCGACCATGTAGCCGAGCTGGCTGACGGTCGAGTATGCGAGCACCTTCTTGATGTCGTCCTGGACTATGGCGAGGAAGCCCATGAGGAAGAGGGTGAGGCCACCGATCACGATGATGATGTTCCGAACGTCGCCGGCGAACATGCCGTCGAGGTCGAGGTAGAACGGGAACAGGCGGCCGAGAAGGTAGATGCCCGCAGTCACCATGGTGGCTGCGTGCATCAGCGCGGACACCGGTGTCGGCCCGGCCATCGCATCGGGGAGCCAGACGTGGAGAGGGAACTGGGCGGATTTGCCCATTGCCCCGATGAAGATGAGGAGGCCTGCCCAGAAGGCGTATTGGGAGAGCGCGCCGTTCTCACCGGCGACGACGACGTCGATCACGTCGTTGAAACGGAACGAGCCGACCGACGTCGCCATGATGATGGCCCCGAGGAACAGGCCGGCGTCGGCGACCTTGTTGACCATGAATGCCTTGTTGGCGGCGTCGACGTTCGCGAAGTCCTCCCAGTAGTGCCCGATGAGAAGGTACGAGGCAACACCGACCAGCTCCCATCCGACGATCAGCTGGATGAGGTTCGGGGAAGCGACGAGGACCAACATGCCACCCGCGAACAGCGAGAACGATGCGAAGAACCAGGTGTATCGCACGTCACCCTCGAGGTAGCCCTTTGCGTATGTGAACACGAGGAGGCCCACGACGCCCACGAGGAAGTACATCATGATCGAGAGGCCGTCGACGGCGACGCCCCATTCGATCGTGTACGCACCGATCGTGGCGATATCGATCTGCCCGTAATACGCGATGCCCTCTGTGGCGTTGAGGAAGAGGAGCACCGTGCCGTAGACAGCGACGAACCCGATCGCGAGCTCCGCCATCAACCAACCCTTGAACGGGGACCTCTTCCCGAAGAACAGGATGACGAACGTCGCGAGGATCGGCACGACCATGATGAGCCATGCGAACTCGACGAGTGGACCCGAAGTGATTCCGGGCTCGATCGCCGCCCCCTCCTCGGCGGCGAGGATCAGGTTCGGGACGACGGAGGAGAGGGTGTGCAGCATCGTCAACCCCTCATCAGCCGGAGCTCGTCGGGATCAGCGGACTGGCGATTCCGGAAGATCATCAACACGATCGCGATACCGATGCCGACCTCGGCGGCCGCGAGGGCAATGATGAACAGCGAGAAGATCTGCCCTGAATGCGTCGGGTCACGGAGATACACGTCGAACGCCACGAGGTTGACGTTCGCGGCTGCAAGCATCAACTCGACCGAGGCGAGGACCAACACGGCGTTCTTGCGGGTGATCACACCGTAGAGGCCGATCGAGAACAGAGCGGTCCCGAGGAGCACGAACTGCACGATGGTCATCGTGTCCCGTCCTTGTCGTCGCGGCGTGCGAGGGCGATTCCTCCGATGAGGGCTGCGAGGAGGACGAAGGACAGCACCTCGAACGGGATGATCAACCTCGTGAAGATGAGGTCGGCGAGCGTCGATGTCGGCGTCGACTCGAACGGCTCGATCATGGCGCTCCCGAATGCATCGACCGATCCCCACGCGATCATGCCGAAGAAGACGAGCGAGAGCAGGCCAGCGGGCCGTGTGACGTTGGTGCCCTGGCTCAGGGCAGTCGTGGTCCCGAGAGGCGCCCTGGTGATCATGATGCCTATCAGGAAGAGGATGATGACCGCGCCGATGTAGACGAGCACGACGGTCCATCCGACGAACTCGGCTCCCAGCATCAGGAACAGTGCAGCCGTCCCCGCGAGGGCCACGACGAGGTACAGGACCGCCCTCACGATGTTCTGCGTCGTGACGGTCATCCACGCGCTGAACAGCGTCGGGAGCGCGATGATCAGGAAGATCCAGTTCGCGACCTCGCTGAGCCAATCGGAGAGGGACACCGTCATCTACGACTCCAGCGCGGGCGGGTCGGGGACGGTCGAGAGCCAGTAGGTGAGACGCTCCTTGTCATGGAGCATGAGCGACACGTTCTCCTCGCTGTACTCGTACTCAGGGCTCCAGTGGAGCGCGTCGAAAGGACACACCTCGACGCAGATGCCGCAGTACATGCACAGGCTGTAGTCGATGTCGAACCGGTCGAGCGTCGCTCGGGCCCGAGGGCGGCCGCCCGGCTTCGATGGTGGCTGCTCCTCCTTGTGGCCCTCGATGTAGATGCACCAGTCGGGGCACTCCCGGGCACACAGCATGCACACGGTGCAGTTGTCGACATCGAGCGAGATGACGCCTCGTGCGCGCGGCACGGGTATCTCCTTCTCCTGCGGGTACATCGTCACCGGCGCCTTCTTGAGCATCGTCCGGAAGGTGAGGCCCATGCCCTTGAGGAGGCCGAGGAACGGGAATCGAACGGTCTTGGGCATCAGAGGACCACCTTGAAGATCGATACGAGTGCGATGTTTGCGAGCCCGAGCGGGACGAGCCACGTCCACGCCAGGGTCTGGAGCTGGTCCTCACGAAGGCGCGGCCAGGTCCATCGGATCCAGATGATGATGAAGACGAGGATGGCGATCTTGAGCAGCAGCACACCAGGGCCTGCGATGTTGGCGAGCGTCCCCGACAGTCCGGGAGCGGCGTATCCGCCGAGGTACAGGGTCGCCGCAATGGCCGAGAGGCCGATCATCGACGCGTACTCGCCGAGGAAGAACATCGTGAATCGGATGCCCGAGTACTCGGTGAGGTATCCCATCGTGAGCTCGGACTCTGCGATCGGCATGTCGAACGGGATGCGGCTGAGTTCCGCCACTGCTGCGATCATGAAGATGGCGAAGCCGAGGATCTGTCCCCGGACCAGGAACGGCATGGACACCTCGAACCCGGCGATCGTGAACCATGTCTGCGTTTGGGCGTCGACGATGCCGTTGAGCGACATGGTCCCCGCCTGGATGACGACGGCGACAACGGCGAGGACGAGCGGCAGCTCGTACGCGATGAGCTGCGCGGCTGCCCGCAGGCCACCGATGAGCGAGTACTTGTTCCCGGACGACCAACCCGCCATGAGCACACCG
The DNA here is from genome assembly GCA_035461905.1 of Acidimicrobiia bacterium. Taxonomy (GTDB): domain Bacteria; phylum Actinomycetota; class Acidimicrobiia; order Spongiisociales; family UBA5794; genus SZUA-442. Next base: position 16,893 of record DATHUV010000075.1, read on the forward strand.
AGGACGGACAGGGACGAGATCGCGAGCAGGTAGAACGCGCCGACGTCCAGGTTCGCCCCCACGAGGTCCGGGCCGAACGGGATCACGACGAATACACCGATCGTCGCCATCAACACGACGTACGGTGCGAACCCGTACACGGTCCTGTCCGCCGTGTTCGGAGCGAGATCCTCCTTCTGGAGGAACTTCAAACCGTCAGCGAGGGGCTGGGCCCAACCCCACCGGCCACCCGCGTAATACGGGCCGATACGAGACTGCATGTGAGAGCCGATCTTGAGCTCCGCGTAGATCACGACGAGGGCTCCCGTGAGGACCACGAGCAACACGCCCACCACCTTGATGATCAGCTGAACCCAGAAACCGTCGAGGAACTCCATCATCGGTCGACATCCCCCAGCACGAAGTCGAGCGAGCCCATGATCGCCACGAGGTCGGGAAGGAGCTGTCCGGGGAGGACCCACGGGAGGATCGACAGGTTCGAAAAGGAGGTCGAACGGATCTTGACGCGGTACGGGACCTTCCCACCCTCGGACACGATGTAGTACCCGAACTCGCCCTTCGGGTTCTCCGCACGCGAGTACACCTGGCCCCTCGGCGGTTTCAGGACGCGGGGCACTTTGGTCTGGAGGGGTCCCGACGGGATCTTGTCGATCGCCTGGCGCACGATCCGTGCGGACTGCCTGATCTCCTCGAGGCGCACGACGTACCGGTCGAAACAGTCACCGTCGTTGCCGACAGGCACATCGAAATCGACCTGGTCGTAGGTCAGGTACGGCTCGGCCTTGCGCAGGTCGTATCTGATCCCCGAAGCACGGAGGTTCGGACCTGACAAGCCGTATGCGACCGCCTTGTCCTGCGGGATCACGCCGACACCCACGGTGCGCATCTTGAAGAACTCGTTGCCCGTCACGAGCTGGTCGATGTCGTCGCAGATCTGGTCCATGCGGTCCATCGCCTCGCGAGTCCGTTCGAAGAAGCCGCTGGGAAGGTCCATCGACTGTTTCTTCGTGACCGACCCTCCCCCGTAGACCGGCTTGACGCCGCCGACGCGGTTGAAGTTCGGGTGGAAGCGGCCACCCGTGACCTCTTCGATCAGCTCGAGGATGAACTCGCGCTCACGCAGCGCATGCATGAGGGGCGTGGTCGCTCCGAGCTCGAGGGGATATGAGGACATGAACACGAGATGGGACGAGATTCGGGCGAGCTCGGAGAGGATGAGTCGGATCCACTGCGCCCGCTCGGGGACCTCGATGCCCATGAGGCGTTCGACACCCTGGATGAAGGGGATCTCGTTCGCAAAGCCCGAAACCCAGTCGATGCGGTTGACCAGCGTGGTGATCTGGGCGTAGGTACGAACCTCGGTGAGCTTCTCGTACCCGCGATGCATGTACCCGATGACCGGTTCGACCTCCTGGACCCTCTCCCCGTCGACCTTGGCCACGAGCCTGAGCACACCGTGGGTCGACGGGTGCTGTGGCCCGATGTTGAGCGTCATGTCCGGCGTCTGGATCTCGACCGAAACGGCCGCCTCGGAACGGTGCATCATCTCCATCGACGTCATGTGTCACCGTCCGCATCTTCGGAGGTGCCCTCTTCATCGTCGTCGGATCCCGGCATGCCCTCGACGTCGACGTCGCCAGGCCATGGCTTGACCTCGCGTGCGAGCAGCGGATACGACTTGAGGAGCGGATGGCCGATGAAGTCGTCCGGCAGGTACAACGGCATGAGGTTGGTGTTCCCCGGGAAGTCGATGCCGAACATCTCGTGCGCCTCGCGTTCGTGCCATGCGGCCCCCGGCAGGTGCGGTGTGAGGGAGTCGATCGAGGGATCGTCCTTGCCGATAGAGGTCACGAGGATCGCGCCGTCTGCGTTCTCGACGGAGGAGAGGCGACACAGGATCTCGAATCGCTCCTCGAGGTTCTCGACGTCCGCGACGGGGTCACCGACCTGTATCTCCTTCGACCAATCGATCGCCGAGAGCCACGAGAAGAACGGCAGCTCCTCGTTCGCGGCAACGACTGTCTCTACCCAACGATCGGAGTCGACCAGGATGCGGACCGTACCGAACTCGACGGTGTACGCGTTCGCTCCGAGCCGCTCTGCGAGCGCCGAGGCGTAGGCATCGAGGGAATCCGCCTCCGCGGCACCGTCCTCGACGGTCGCAGTGTCAGGCGCGTCGCTCATCGACCCCGCTCCACTTCTTGCGAACGTCCTCGTTCATGATCCGATCCTGGAGCATCACGATGCCCTCGAGGAGGGCCTCCGGCCGTGGCGGACACCCCGGCACGTAAACGTCGACCGGAATGATCTGGTCGACGCCCTTGGTGACGGAGTACGAGTCCCAGTACGGGCCTCCGGTGTTCGAGCACGATCCCATCGAGATCACGTACTTCGGCTCGGGCATCTGGTCGTAGAGGCGCTTGATCGCGGGCGCCATCTTGTCGGTCACCGTGCCGGCGACGACCATCAGGTCGGCCTGCCTCGGGGAGGCGGGCAGTGGAACGATCCCGAAACGCATGAAGTCGTAGCGCGGTCCCGACACGGCCATTACCTCGATCGCGCAACACGCGAGCCCGAACTGGAAATACCACAACGAGTACTTCCGGGACCAGTTGAGTAACCAGCTGAGCGGCTTGGGGGCGCCGAACTTGTCGATCACTCCCATTTCAGGACACCCTTGCGGATCGCATACAGGAGACCCTCGAGCAGGGTCGCGATGAACAGGAACATCACCACGAGGGCCTGCAATCCACCACCGGACTCGGCGAACGATTCGAGCTGGATCGCCCACGGGAAGATGAAGACGGCCTCGACGTCGAAGATGAGGAAGAGCAGGGCAAAGATGTAATACCGGATGTGGCTCTGGTTCCAGCCCCCGCCGATGGGCTCGATGCCGGACTCGTAGGGGACATCCTTCAGGCCACCGGGGGCCTTCGGAGACAGCAACTTGTTCGCGCCGATGGCGCCTGCGACGAGGACGGCTCCCATCGTGACGAACACCGCGACCGTGATGTAGTCGCCGTAGTACTGGTTGAGCACCCCGAAACCCTTCGAGCCGTGAATCGACCGTACGGTCGCCAACGGGGGCGGATTGTAACGGGAGTGATGGCGCCACACCCAATTCATCGGCCGGCACCGCTTCTCGTCAGGTCCGGGGAACCTGTACGGTGCGTGCATGGCCGCCACCACCCCACCGAATCAGACCGGCAGGGGACTCGTGAACCTGGTGTCGGAACTCGAACAGCGGTTGATCGGCACGGCACCGAGCGTTGGTCTCGACCCAGACCTCGCTCGCTTCATCCCCGAAGCGACAACCTTCGTGTTCGTCCTCTTCGACGGCCTCGGCGCCGATCAGCTCGATCGCCTCGAGACGAGGGAGGTGGCCACCTCATTCGTCGGATCGATCGATGCACCATTCCCCACCACCACGACCGTCAGCCTCGCAACGATCGCCACGGGCACGTCGCCTGCGAGACACGGTCTCCTCGCCCACGCGCTCCGAATCCCTGCCCTCGGCACCACCGTGAACACGATCCACATGCGCACCGTCTGGGGAGGCGAGGTCGAGGTTCCGCTCGGGACCTTCCTTCCCGCCCCCACACTGTGGCAGAGACTCTCGAACGCGGGCGTCGAACCGATCGTCGTGCAGCCGGGCAACTTCACCGACACCTCGCTCACGAAGGTCCTGTACCGCGGGGCACGCTTCGAGGGGTATTACTCGCTCGAGGAGGCGGTGACGGTCACAGTCGACGTCGCATCCCACCCCGGCAGGATCGTGTTCCTCTACGTTCCGTTCGTCGACCTCGCCGCTCACATGCACGGCCAGGCGAGCCGTGAGTACGCCGAAGCGCTGTCACTGGCGGACACGATCTGGGGCAGGCTGTGCGCCGCACTCGATCCGGGTGTCGCCATGGTCGGGACGGCGGACCACGGCCACACGGATATCGCGCCGGATCGAAGAGTCCGTCTGAGGGAGGCTGAAGAGCACGACCTCCACCTCTACGGCGACTCTCGCGCCCTCTTCGTGACGGGTGACCCGAGCCGCATCCTCGACCGCGTTCCGGGTGTGTGGATCCCCCGGGCTGACCTCGTCCCGTTCTGGGGTCCCGATCCCGTTGATCCGGAGTACGCGGACCGCCTGCCCGACGGCGTTCTGTTTCCTGAGCCGGGCTGGACCGTCTTCGCCCGGTACATGAACGACCGGCTCGTCGGGTATCACGGCGGCCTCACCGATCCGGAGCGCCAGATCCCGGTGCTCGTTCGATGAAGCGGTCATCATCGATCGGCATCTGACTAGTCAAACGAGAATCCGATGATCTGTGTCTGTACCCGGTGCCCATGGCTTCCGACGATGGGTAGGTGGAACAGAGACCTCCGATCTACCGGCAGACGTGCGCGAAGTGCGATCGCCCCGCTCTGACCTTCGATGCGAAGGACCAGGCGCTGTGCCCTCGCCACGCCACGTCCTTCGTCGGCGAGGAATCGACGGTGGACGACGACGACGATGTCGAACGCTGGTAGCGCGTGGACTGTGCGCCGACCGATCAGGGCGTCGGAGCCAGTTCGATCCGGACCTCAAGCAGCACTGCCCGCCACGGATCCGGTGATCTTCGCGAGGGTCACGTCGTAGACGAAGCAGATGACCTCTCGGTCGCCGGCGTCCCAAGACTCGCTCGACGGGGTGAACCATCCGAGGTCGTAGGTACTGCTCGGGAAATCGATGCCGACGTACGGTTCGAACCGCACGAGGCACCCCGTCTCCGCCTGCGACGTAACGACAGCGTCACCGGGATATCCGCCGGAGGGAAGATCGAACGAACCGATGACCTCGTTATCGTGGGGCTCGGAGCAGTCCACGACTGGCACATCGGTGACCTCTTCAAAGGACTCCGGATCATCGAAACACGTCCCCGTCTCCAGGCTCAATACGTTGGCTGCGCACGCCGCTGTGACCAAGCATGCGGCAGCGAGGATCCCAAGGGACGTTCGGTTCTTCATGGCTCCGTCTTCGACCACGCCCAACCTACCAGAAGGTTTTCGTCCAAGTGTTCGCCGATGAGGCCGACAATTCACGTAACAATCCGCCGCCGCGTTCGTCTGGAAGGGGTACATGGGGCACCGACACGACGCCGTTGAGGCGCTGCGTGCATATGCGCAGTCCCTCGAAGAGGCCATCGATGATGGCTCGGTTCATCGTGTCGGCAGCGCCTACCAAGACGACGCCCGGCCTGTCACATCAGACCTCGGTGCCCCTCAGCTCAGGGTTCTCGTGGGACTTGTCGGCGTCGTCTTGGTAGGCCTTGTCGGCACCGGTGTTGTCGCAGCAACCCTCGCACCCCAATCCGACGACGCATCGCCGTCGACTGCTGACACTCTTGCTGCGAGCCAGGTTGTGTTGCCAGAGCCTGCCACCAACAGCGCCATCAGGGCGCTCGCACGGATCGGCTCCACGGACGGCTTGGCGGCGGTCACGTACGCCATGGCGACCGACAGTGACCGCGATCCGGCCGTTTCGGCGATCATCGCCATCATCGCCGACCTGTCGTCGAGGCTCGCAAACGGGGCCGCCGACTTCGGGGCGTCGATCGAACTCGAGCAGGCGATCGATGAGCTCATCGCCATCATCCGTCCACCCGGGCTCGATCCGGATTGGACTCCTCCCGGACTGGGAGGAGTGGCGCCGGGCCAGGACGACACGTTCGTCCCACCGGGCCAGGACGACACGTTCGTCCCACCGGGCCAGGACGACACGACGCCGCCGGGCCAGGGCGACACGACGCCGCCGGGCCAGGAGGACAAGACGATCCCGCCGGGCCAGGAGGACAAGTCCAAGCCGCCGGGCCAGGACAACGATCCCGATCCGGGCACAGCGAATGGGCGCGATCGATGACCAGCGCGCAGCCATCACCGTACGACATCTCGGAGATCACGGTCGCCGCGGCCCGAGCCGGGGACCACGCGGCCATCGGTGCCCTCGGTGCGGCCGCCTTCCGTCGCATCGTGACTTTCTACCGGTATACCGGCGTCCAGGTCGACCACGCCGAGGATCTGGCGGCAGACGCAGTCGAGTCCATCATCTCCGGGCTGCCAAACCTGCGCTCGGCGAATCGATACGACGCATGGATGTGGTCAATCGCCCGAAACCGACTCAGGGACTTCTGGCGGGCGAAGCCCCGAATGGCGGCTCGTGAGCCGATCAGCCCCGCACCGGCGCAACCGGACGAGCTGGCCATCCTCAGCGAGGAGCACGCCACGATCCGGTTTGCCATCCAACAACTCTCCCTCCGGGACCAAGAACTCCTGTGGCTCCGTGAGGTCGTCGGACTCGACTATCGATCAATAGGAGAGCGAGTCGGCACGAGCGAGGCCACGACGAGAGTCGCTTGCCACCGCGCACGTGCCCACCTCCAGGCCCAATACGAACGCATCGAATCCCACGGAAGGCCCACCTCATGAGACGCCAATCCCTTGGGCGACGATCCGAGCGGGGAGCAGCGCTCGTCGAGTTCGCCGTCGTCATGCCCCTCCTGATCCTGCTGCTGTTCGGGATCATGGAGGCAGGTTGGTTCTTCGCCCAGCAGGTCGAGGTGAACAATGCCGCCAGGGAGGGTGGACGGCTCGCCGTCGTCGACTATCCGGGACCGGACTTCGGGGACTCGATCGTGATCAGGGACCAAGTCTGCTCCCGGGCAGCGTTGTCCGCCGACCGTGCAGCCATCTCAATCACGTTCGACGCAGTGGCCGACACCGCTACCGTGACGGTAACCCAGACGTACGAGTCCCTCACCGGCTTCATCCCCGATTTCGACGGAGCGGTGATCTCATCGACGGTCGTGATGCGCAATGAGCGGGACACCTTGACATGGACCGACCTCTTGAACTCGAACTGCCCTTGATGGGAGCGAGATGAACATCAGCCCGAGCATCAGCAAGAGGATTGTCGACGACGAGCGCGGCGCGGTGCTGGTATTGGTCACGCTACTGATGGTCGTCCTCTTCGGCTTTGCCGGTCTCGCCGTGGACCTCGGGGCGGCGTGGGCGGAGAAGCGCCAGGACCAATCGGCCGCGGACGCGGCCGCAATGGCTGCGGCCATCGAGTATGTGCGAGGCGCACCAACGGACGACGACATCATCGACATCGTGAAGGACTTCGTCGAACAGAACATCGGCTATCCCACCGACGGACCCGGATGGGCGACCTGCCCTGCCCCGACGGATGACTTCATCCCCCTCTCGGGTACCAACTGCGTGAGCCTGAAGCAGACCCAGACGCTGGCCAATGACGTGCTCGTGAAGGTACGCGTGCCGACACAGGAGGTACCGACATCGTTCGCCCGACTGATCGGCATCCACAGCATCAGCGTCTCAGCTGAGGCGATCGCAAGGATCGAGGCGAATCCCGGAGCCCTTGGCGCGCTCCCGTTCGCTCTGCCTACAGGACTCAGCGACGGACAGGAGTACTGCCTCGGCACACCACCAGCGGGCGTGGCTCGGGACCTGTGTTCGGGTGCGTCGACAGGGTTCTTCGGAACCGTGAATTCCCCGTTCTTCGGTGCTGCCGCTGACCCGTGGGGAACCGTGGGTTGCGCCGACAGCCCGACGAACACCAACGAGAGGATTCGCTGGAATACTGCGCTCGGCCTCGACCACTTCATCAGGATCGCACCCGAGGGCGCGAATCCCGACGACGGTGAGGACGACTGCGCTGCGTCGACGGCGACACCGGTGGAGATCCCGTACGCGCTGTTCGCCGACAACGGTTCACTCACCCAGGTCTCCGCAGGATTCATCGGCGGTCCCCAGTTTGGAACGTTGAACCTCCCGGGGCGCCTGCGCCAAGGTGTCGGAGTCAAGCGAGACCTCCTCGACGGTGCCCCGACCATCCTCGCTGACAACGCCGGCCTTTGGGAGTTCCTCATCCATCCGACGGGCCCGGGCTCGGCGACTGACACCTGCAGAAGCGAACTGTTCGAGCCACTCGTCGTGGGAACCGAACTCACCGCCAACCTGATCGAGTGCCTCAAGAGCGGTACGGTGAAGTTCAACGATGACCTGCTCAGCTCGCCGAGGTTCGCCCTCGCACCCGTCATCGACCTCGTCGAGGCCGACATCGGGAACATCTCGCCATCAAAGGCGACGAACATCGTCGAGTTCGCCCCCATATACCTACAGGCGAGCTGGTACAACTGCAGTGCGAACCAGTGCGCCGAGTTCATCACGGCCGACGGGTGGGTCGATGGCGAAGGAAGCCCGCCCGAGGTATTCGAACCGGGCGAGGGTACCGAGGAGGGCTGCTTTCCCCAAGCGGGAGGCTGCAAGAACATCTCGGTGAATCAAGCGCAGATCGAGGGCATCACGGCCATCCTCCTGACCAACGAGGATTGGTTGCCCGACAGCTTCGACAATCAGTTCAACGATCCGGGCGGGTTCAACGTCTACCTGTTCCGATGAGTTGCCCGACATCACAGACGACTTGCGGAGGCAGCACAACCTCTTCGTGAGATCCGGGGCGCTTCCTCGACCGCGTGCCCGGGGGAATGAATGCCCTCCCGGTGCTCGTTCGATGAACCG
>DATHUV010000076.1:0-3812 GCA_035461905.1 Acidimicrobiia bacterium
GGCCACTCGGTGACGAGGACGACCGCATCGGCGTCGCACAGCGCCTCGAAGGGATTTGAGAAGATCTTCAGGTTCGGGATCTCCGGAACCTCCGTCACGAGAGGGTCACATGCCCGAAGCATGACGCCCTTTTCCTCGAGCGACTTGGCGATCGTGATCGCCGGGGCGTCACGCAGATCGTCGGTACCAGGCTTGAATGCCAGGCCGAGCAGAGCGACACGCCGACCCCGGAGGGGACGGAGGTGATTCTGGAGTTTGCGGACGATCATGTGACGCTGGTTGATGTTGACCCTGCGGACCGCATCGAGGATCAGGGGCTCGATGCCCTGCTCCCTCGCCATCGAGGCAAGCGCCGATGTGTCCTTGCCGAAGCAGGACCCTCCCCAGCCGACTCCTGCATTGAGGAACTTGGGGCCGATGCGCGAGTCGAGCCCGATTGCGTACGCGACCTCGGACACGTCCGCGTCGAGCCACTCGCAGATGTTCGCGATCTCGTTGATGAAGCTGATCTTCGTGGCGAGGAACGCGTTCGCCGCGTACTTGATGGTTTCAGCGGTCGCCCTGCTCGTCTTGATCAGGGCGGGCTTGCCTGTTGGGTCGCCGCCCTCGAACGACTGGCTGAGGATCTTGTCGTACACGTGCGCGACCTTCTCGACGGCGACGGGAGAATCGCCGCCCACGACGACCCGTTCCGGATGCATGAAGTCCTCGACGGCCGAGCCCTCGCGCAGGAACTCAGGATTGCTCACGACGGTCAGGACGCTCGGATCGACACCGTCCGGAAGCTCAGCGTGGATGGTCGCCTCGAGCCAATTGCCGCTGCCAACCGGCACGGTGCTTTTGGTGACGATGATGTGGGGGTCCCGGAGCGCGGCTCCGATGGAACGCGCGGCGGAGGCAACAGACGTCATGTCCGGGTGACCGTTCGTTCCGGGAGGCGTGTCGACGCATAGGAACACGATTTCCGAGTTGTCCATCGCGTACTGGTAGTCGTCAGTGAACTCGAGCAGACCCTGACGCAGCCCGGATTGGAGGCACTCGTCGAGACCTTCCTCGAAGAACGGCGCCGTGCCCCCGTTGAGTGAGACGACCTTGTCCTTGTTGATCTCGACACCGATGACGCGGTGACCGAGATCAGCCAGACACGCTGCCATGACGGTACCGACGTATCCACTACCTACGACGGCTATACCGCGCTCGTCGACCATGTGTTCCCCCAAGATGCCTTCCATTGCTCCGATCGGGTGCCGATCCCCGTGCCCGGTAGCAGTGTAGGCCATATGACCACGGAATGCAACTGCACAACTACTTTTCGTGGTGTCCCGTTCGGAAACGGCTTCACAGCCCCTCCGATACCCCGATCGTCGCCGCGATATACACGACGCCGCAGGGGCCGAGATCCGTCGGCGTCATGCTAGGCGCTGTCATGGCTGATGCCGTCGGCCGGTTTTCGCACTCTCCTGAGTTTCTGCCCGAGGAGCTGTCTGGTAACCAGGACCATGAACAAGGGATTGTTCAGTATGTAGCGCCTCCAGAGCCTGCGAGGCTCCCTGCTGAGGCGGTACAGCCACTCGAGTCCTGAGCGCATCATCCACGCAGGCGCCTCTTCGACAGTCCCCGCGATGAAGTCGAACGCCGCACCTACGCCGACGAGGGCCATCCCTGGCAGCTCACGGGAGACCCGGTGCATCCACAACTCCTGTTTCGGCATCCCGAGACCCACCCAAACGATGTCCGCACCGCTGCTGCGAAGTCGTTCGATGTCGGCCGCATCCTGTTCCGGTGACGGTGGCGCAAAAGGTGGGGAGTACGAACCGACGATCTCGGCGCCTGGCGCGGTCGCAGCGATGGCCTCGAGCAAGCGATCCAGGGTCTCGGGCGTGCTTCCGTAGAGGTAATGCTTCCATCCCCGCTCGGCCGACTCGGTCAATGCTCGGCGCATCAGGTCTGGACCGTAGACGCGTGCTTGATCGGGATTAGCGGTGTGCCTGAGGGTCCACACGAGAGGCACACCGTCCGGCGTGGTCACCGCTGCGTCATCGAGGGCGGCCCGAAGCCCCGGATCGCGCCGCGCCGACATGACCGAATGGACGTTGCACACCGCAACGACGAGCGCTCGGTCCGTCGGGCGAGTACTGAGGACGTCGAGAACCTCCTCGTACGACGTCATCGATATTGCCGTTCCGACCACCGGGGCACGCGTAGGCAGTGCACTCATGACGAAACCTCGAAGGCGCGGCATCGCTGTCTGCCGCCTGCTGCGATCGCTCGTTCGCGCATGTAACCCCTTCGAACGCCATGAAACCACTCACGACTCCGGTTGAGAAACCGAAGAACCAGATATAGTAATCGGCGGTGGGTGGCCGGTCTTGAGCCGTCCCGCGAAGCACTCAGGGAACGAACCTTTGATCGACCTCATCGACAATCCTGCTACTCACGATTCCGTGCGCAGGTCACGGCCGAGAGTCACTCGAGCCACACAGAGGTTGCTCATCGTCGCCGCTGGCGCCTCGATGCCCTTGTTCGTCCACGGTCAGGCGTTTGCTGTAGATGATGCGGATCTCGGATCGGTAGGTTCGTCAACCCGCATCGCAGTCATCGGAATCACGATCATTCTCCTCGTCGCGGCGGGCTTCGCTGCGCGTTCCGCGATTCGGCGGCCGACTGATGGCGGACCGTCCGTCGATGACGACCTCCTTGACATGGAACTGCTCAGCCTCGGTGACAGTCCCTACGCCGAGTCCCGGGCCATGTTGATCTTCGAGCGGGTGTTCCTCCTGGTCCTGCTCGGATACGCCGTTGGAGATCGAGGCTTCGCATGGTTCCACGTTCCGGGGACTCCACTCTTCGTCGGTGAGCTCACCCTGGCCCTTGGCGTGTTCGCAATGCTGTCATCACGCGTCCCCGTGTTTTCCGCCTTCCGAGTCAGCCCGGCCTTCAGGATCCTCACGTTCTGGATGAGCTGGGGGCTCGTGTTCCTCGTCCTCCAGGTTCCCACCTACGGATTCGACGCCATTCGTGACTCCGCGATCTGGTACTACGGGTCCGTCACCATTCTCACGGTGTTCCTGATGATGTCGGATCCCAGCCGATTCGGGAAGTGGTCGAGACTGTATCTCAAGGCGATACCGTTCCTGCTCCTCTGGTTCCCCGTGGCGATGGTGCTCGACTACGTGCTCGGCAACTCCCCCCCGTACGCTCCCGACTCCCAGGTTTCCATCTTCGATCACCGGCACTTCAACATGGCGGTCCTGTCGGCCATGGCGCTCGGTTTCATCTGGCTTGTGGCAAAACCCTCGGGCCAGCTCACGCCCACCCAACGGTGGTTGTATTCCGCCGGAGCGACCGTGGTCATCCTTGTGGCGGGATTCCAGACTCGTGGAGGTTTCGCAGCGGCGGTGTTCGGCCTTCTCCTGATACTCCTGTTCATGCGAGGACGACGGGCGGAGCTCGCCCTCGTGGGCGGCGCGGTCGTGGTCGCGCTCGCATCGATCGCAATCATCGGGAACATCTCGATTCCGATCTCCAACGGACGGGAGATCTCAGCCGCACAGATGATGGACAACCTCGGAAGCATCGTCAACCCCGACAGCGGTGAGACGCGCCAGCGTGGAACGACACAGTGGCGACTGGAACTGTGGACCGCCGTGCTCGACGACGTCATCACGGATCACCCCGTCGCAGGGTTCGGGCCCGGACCCAACCTCGGCAAGTGGTATGGCGTCGAGACCAACTCGGATGTTCCGCTTCGTAACCCCCACAACTCGCACCTCGGTGTGTTGTCGCGCATGGGACTCGTGGGAATCGCAATG
>DATHUV010000077.1:0-9686 GCA_035461905.1 Acidimicrobiia bacterium
GACGGAATCCTCGTCCCCGGTGTCTTCGGGATTCGGGGCATCGAGGGCAAGATCCAGGCCATCCGCCACGCCCGCGATCGCGCCGTACCCTTCCTCGGCCTCTGCCTTGGCCTCCAGTGCGCTGTGATCGAGTACGCCCGCAATGTCATCGGACACCCCCAGGCCCACTCGACCGAGTTCGACCCCATGACACCCGACCCTGTCATCGACCTCATGGAGTCCCAGAAGGACGTCTCGGACAAGGGAGGCACCATGCGGCTCGGGCTCTATCCCGCGAGGCTTGCGGATGGATCCCTCGCCCGGTCGCTGTACGGAGCGGAGGTGGTCTACGAGCGGCACCGGCATCGCTGGGAAGTGAACAACAGGTACCGCAATCAGCTGGTGGATGGCGGCCTCCGGCTCTCGGGGATGAGCCCTGATGACAGGCTCGTCGAGTTCATCGAGCTCGAAGGTCATCCGTACTTCATCGCGACCCAGGCGCATCCCGAATTGATCTCGCGCCCTGACCAGCCACACCCGCTGTTCATCGGACTGATCGCCGCAGCGAAGGCACACCGTGAGGCGTCGGGTCGCAGAGGTGCCGTGACGTCCGCCACCGAGCACGTATCCAGGTGAGCGGGGATCGGGCGTTTCGCACCGTTGGATCGCGCACGGTGTTCGACATCGCGTTCTTGGAACTGCAGATCCGCGACATCCTCACACCCTCCGGCGAGACCGTGGAACGAATCGTGATCACGCATCCCGGCGCGGTGGCCATCGTGCCGTGCATCGGCGACGATGTGGTCCTCATCGAGCAGTACCGAGCGGCAGCGGACACCACAGTGCTCGAGATTCCCGCAGGAAAGCTCGATGATCAGGCTCACACGAAGGAAGAGACGGCACTGCGTGAGCTCGCTGAGGAGACGGGCCTTCGAGCCGGTTCGTTGACCTGGCTGACCGAGATCTGGACGACTGTCGGCTTCACGGACGAGCGCATCGCCATCTACCTCGCCGACGACCTCACCTACGGCGAACCATCACCCATGGGCCACGAGGAGCACTCAGCACACATCGTGAGGATGCCACTCTCCGAGGCCGTGCGCCTCGTGAGGGAAGGAACGATCTGCGACGCGAAGACGGCCGTGGGGATCCTCCTTGCCGCAGCGGACCGTGAGCCGGCCTGAGGAGGGGGACTCCGCTCATCGGGCGCCGTACGGGGGCGGCGAGCTTCCCGAGCACGGCACCGAGTTCCTCGTGTCGGCACGCGCAGAGCGGGGACTCTCCAGGAACACCGTTGCCGCATATCGGAGGGACCTCGAGCAGTACAAGGCGACGATCGATGCACACGGCGGTGTGAGTGAGGCCACCGTGCGGGCCCACCTCGACGCATTGCGTGGCCGCCAGCTCGCGCCCACGTCGATAGCACGGAAGTTCGCATCGATACGGGCCTATCACCGTTTCCTTGTGATCGAGGGTCTTGCGTCGGCCGATCCAACGGCTGCGATCGCGAGCCCGCGCCGGCCTTCGAGCCTCCCGAAGGCACTCACGGTCGATGAGGTCGAGGCCATCATCGCGGCACCGGGTTCGGACACGCCCCAGGGCAGAAGGGACACGGCCATCATCGAGTTCCTGTATGCAACAGGTTGCCGGGTGAGTGAGCTGGTCGACCTCGATCTCCATGACGTCGATGCGGAGACACGAACGGCGATCGTGACGGGAAAGGGCTCGCGCCAACGGATCGTCCCGATCGGGTCGTTCGCGCACCTCGCCCTCGAGGCGTGGCTCCCCGATCGCCTTGCGTTCCGTCGACCCGGTGCCGATCCGGGTGCCCTCTTCCTGTCGACGAGGGGAAACCGGTTGTCACGCCAGGCCGTGTGGAGGCTCGTGAAACACCATGGGCTCGCGGCGGGCATCGGTGCAGAGCGACTGTCCCCTCACGTGTTCAGGCACTCGGCGGCAACGCACATGGTCGAGGGTGGAGCGGACCTGCGGACCGTGCAGGAGCTGCTCGGGCATGCGAGCCTCACCACGACGCAGGTCTACACCAAGGTCAGCCCCGAGCATCTCAGGGAGATCGTGATCACCAGCCATCCACGAGGATGATGGCGAGGAAATCCGCCGTCCGGCGCTATCGTTGCGTCAACAGGCACTGGCCAGAACCGCCGTCCCCGCGCCTGGAGGAAACCCATGACCACCGTTGATCACGCACATGCCGAGGCAACTCTGCAGTCCGAACGGACGCGTCTCGTCCACCAGCTGTCCGAGCTCGGGGCTGACGAGTCCGGGGACCTGACGGGGGCGATGGACTTCGGTGATGCCTTCGCCGACGCCGGAGCGGCAACCGCCGAGCGCACCGAGACAATGGGCATCATCGACAACCTCAAGAACCAGCTCGACGACGTCAACGCCGCCCTGGCCAAGATCGCAAAGGGCACCTACGGCATCTGCGACCGCTGCGGGAAGGACATCGGGGCCGACCGCCTCGAGTTCCGCCCCATGTCCGTTCTCTGCGTCGACTGCAAATCCGCCAGCTGACGCCGTGGCGAGGCCCGGCTACGCGGCCCACCTCGTACGGCGGTTCTTCGGACACCTGCGTGCACGGCCGCTGACACCGTCCGAGCAGGTGCTCGTCGCGACGATGCTCAGCCCCGACCTCCATCGCTTGTTCACCGGACAACCCCACCAGGACCAACGCCACGCGTTCGATGTCGCTTCACGATCAACCCACCGCAGCGCGGATGTGCTCGAGGCGGCCCTCACCCACGACGTTGGCAAGTCCGTTGCACACCTCGGACCCTTCGGTCGTGCGGCAGCGACGCTGTGGTCGTTTACACCGTTCAGAGTCAGGGGTCGGTGGCAGACCTACCTCGATCATGGCGCGATCGGAGCCGAGATGCTCACGGGAGCCGGTGCAACCGAATTCACCGTCGCATTTGCACGCGACCATCCGGGACCCGTGCCACCCGGAATCGATCCCCTCGCGTGGGAGGCCCTCGCATCCGCCGATGATGCGTGACAAACCGGGGAAAGTCGCCACCCACCCAATAGCATGTGCATCCCATGACGTTCGCAGTCCGCACCCATGTGTTCGAAGGCCCACTGGACCTCCTGCTCCAGCTCATCACGTCCCACCAGCTCGTCATCACCGAGTTGAGCCTCGTGGACATCGTGAGCGAGTACATGGCCTTCCTCGAGGAGATGAAGGATCTCGACCTCGAAGTCACCAGCGAGTTCCTCCTGATCGCGTCAACCCTCATACAGATCAAAGCGAGGCATCTGCTCCCCGACGACGAGCCGATCGACCTCGACGATGAACTCGCCCTGGCCGAGGAGCGTGATCTCCTCCTCTCCCGCCTCCTTGCGTGCCTGACGTTCAAGGACGTCGCTGCTGTCCTGTCCCACCGGATGGAGGTCATCGATCGACGTGTCGTCCGCACGGCAGGGCTACCCGATGAGATCGTTCCTCGGATGCCTGATGTCGTGATCCCCGTCGACCCGGAGACCCTTGCGGAAATCGCACTGAGAGCGCTCACCGCTCCGACATACGAGCCGGACCTCGACCATCTCGACCTGGATCTCCCGTCCGTCCACGACGCGATCGTCGACCTCCAGGGACGTATGGCGTCGGTTGCCACCGCGAGTTTCGACGATGTCGTGGAGCACTGCTCGCGCGACGTCGAGGTCGTCGCCTACTTCCTCGCCCTCCTCGAGCTTGCACGCTGGGGAATCCTTCGCGTTTCCCAGCCGACACCCGAGCATGCCATCGAAATCCGATACGACGCCGATGCCGCCGACCAGCGGTTCGCCGAACTCGTTGCCGGAGACGCTTCGTGAGTGAGCTCAGCCGCACCATCGAGGCGGTCCTGTTCGTGTGCGAATCCCCGATATCGACCGAGGAGCTCGCTGAGATCACCGAGCGCCCCCTAGCCGAGGTCGCGGACGCCATCGATGAGGTCGCCCGCCACTGGAGCACCGATCACGGCATTCAGCTCCACAACGTCGCAGGAGGGTGGAGGCTCGCGACCGACCCGGAACTCCATCCGTACCTCGAACGCTACGCGTCGACCGATCGATCACGGAAGCTCTCCAAGGCCGCCGTCGAGACGCTCGCCGTCGTCGCCTATCGGCAACCCGTCTCCCGTGGGCAGGTCACCGAGATCCGAGGCGTCGACTCCGAGCATGCGATCAGGACACTCGAGCGGCGGGATCTGGTGGCAGAGGTCGGGCGGTCCCCGGGTATGGGACAGGCGGTCCTGTACGGGACGACGTCCCTGTTCCTCGAGAAGATGGGAATCGCGTCACTCGCTGACCTGCCTCCTCTCGCGGACCACGTGCCGCCGGCCCAGATCATGGAGACCCTGGAGATCCCGTTTCGCCCGGAGACATCATCGAACGACTGAACAAGCTGATCGCGCGTACGGGCTTCGCGTCGCGCCGGAAGGCAGACGTGCTGATCGCCCAGGGCAGGGTCACGGTCGACGGAGCTCCGGCGTCGACGGGGGACCGGATCGACGCCACGACAGCCGTGGTCCGCATCGACGGCGTGATACTCCCTCTCTCACCGGACCTGACGACGTGGCTCATCTACAAGCCCGCAGGCATCGTGACCACGATGGAAGACCCGCAGGGACGACCCACGGTCACGTCACTCGTTCCTGCGGATCCGATCACCCGGCCGGTGGGAAGGCTCGATCTGCACTCGGAAGGGCTCATGCTCATGACGAACGACGGAGATCTCGCCCTCGTCGTGACGCACCCCCGATACCAGGTGCCGAAGACGTATCAGGTCCTCGTCCCGAGGCGTGTCACCGATTCGGCTCTCGCTCCCTTGACGGCGGGGGTCGACCTCGATGACGGCCCGGCACGCGCGGCGTCGGCGCGCGTCGTTACGTCCTCGGCCGATCGTACGATCGTGGAGCTCGTGCTCACCGAGGGAAGAAAGCGTGAGATCCGCAGGATGTTCCAGGTCATCGATCTGCCGATCGAACGGCTGGTCCGCACGGCCATCGGCCCCATCGCCGATCGGTCGATCGCACCAGGCGACCATCGGAAGCTGACTGACGCCGAGATCAGGTCCCTCTACAGATATGCCAAGGACGTAGAAATCCATGATTGACCTCTCGCTCATGGGCCACGGGGGCTCGTTCACGGCAACCGTCTCCGTGCCGGGAGACAAGTCCCTCTCGCACAGGGCCCTCGTGTTCTCCGCGATGGCGGAAGGCGACAGCCTGATCACGGGGTTGGGCACCGGTAAGGACATCATGTCGACCGCGTCGGCACTGCGGTCCCTCGG
Organism: Acidimicrobiia bacterium; assembly: GCA_035461905.1. Classification (GTDB taxonomy): domain Bacteria; phylum Actinomycetota; class Acidimicrobiia; order Spongiisociales; family UBA5794; genus SZUA-442. The sequence continues at coordinate 5,273 of DATHUV010000077.1, forward strand.
CGTCGACATCGAGGGCGACAAGGTCCGCTCGCCCGGGGTTGGTGGTTGGGCCGCGCCCGATGATCCGATCGACTGCGGCAATTCGGGTACGACCATGCGGCTGCTCGCAGGAGCCCTCTCGACATCGGGTCTCTCCGCCATCCTCGTCGGGGACTCCTCCCTCATGGCAAGACCGATGAAGCGGCTCGTCCCCCCGCTCAGTGCCCTCGGAGCAACGCTCGAGGTCTCCCCTGGGGGCCGTCCACCGCTGCGCATCCTCGAGTCGGGTCCGGTCCGCGGAGCGTCCGTGACGATTCCCATCGCATCCGCCCAGGTTCGGACTGCATTCGAGCTCGCTGCACTCGCCGCGAACGGCCCTTCGATCATCGATTCGCCGGCTGGCTTCAGGGACCACACCGAACGGTGGCTGACAGCAATCGGCCGCGGCGAGTGGAAGTCGGCAACTGCGTTCTCCGTGTCACCGGGATCCATCCCGCCCGCACGTTACGAGATTCCCGGGGACCCTTCGTCTGCTGCATACATGTGGGCGTGCGCTGCAATCCATCCTTCGTCGTCCGTGACGACTCCGACGGTATCGCTCAATCCCGGGCGGCTCGGTTTCCTCGAGATCCTCGAACGAATGGGAGCCCGAGTTGACGCCGTCGTGACAGGCGCGACCGGAGGTGACCCGGTGGGTGACGTGACCGTTTCCTCACGAGATCTCAAGGGTCTGTCCATCGAGGGTGACCTCGTCGCGGCAGCATTGGACGAGCTACCCCTGGTCGCCGTTGTCGCTGCGTACGCCGAGGGCATCACATCCGTACGAGGTGCCGGGGAGCTTCGAGCCAAGGAGAGCGACCGCATCTCATCGGTCGTCGAGATGATCCTCGCCCTCGGTGGCGGCATCGCGGAGTATCCCGATGGTTTCGACGTCATCGGAACGGGGTTCCTCGAGGCGGGGATCGTGGAGACGAACAACGATCATCGGATTGCGATGTCGGCTGCCGTCGCCGCCACCAGGATCGACACTCCGGTCATCGTGCGCAACGCCCAGATCGCCTCGGTATCGTGGCCAGGCTTCTACGAGACACTGGAGAACCTGTGGTCATAGCGATCGATGGTCCCGGTGGTGTGGGAAAGAGCACCGTGTCGAGGGCCGTTGCTCGACAACTCGGGATCGCGTATCTCGACACGGGTGCGACCTACCGAGCGGCGACGCTCATCGCGCTTCGTTGCGGCGTCCGCCTGAACGACTCGAACGCGCTCGTCGAGGAGATCTCCCGACACGCGATCGGATACCGGGAGGGTTCCATCCTGCTCGACGGCGTGCCCGTCGACTCCGCAATCCGCAGCGACGAGGTCACGAGAGCGGTGAGCGAGGTCTCGGCGCACGCACGTGTGCGCGAGCACGTCGTTGGCATCCAACGTGCGTGGGTCGATGACAACGGCGGAGATGCCGTCGTCGAGGGCAGGGACATCGGGACCGTCGTCTTCCCCGACGCAGAGGTCAAGGTGTTCCTGACCGCGCGACCGGAAGTACGGGCGCATCGCCGAGCCCTCGATGCTGAAACGGAGGGCGCTGCCGTCGACGAGGTCGCCGCGGCCTTGGCCGCACGCGACACAGCTGATTCGACGAGGGAGGCATCCCCGATGCGCCAGGCGCGCGACGCAACGGGCATCGACACGAGCGACCACACCATTGCCGAGGTCGTAGCGATGATCGTCGCTCTCGTGGCGGAGCCCGGAACCCCGGACTCACCTGACGACGGACCGTCAGACGCCCAGGAGGCGTAGCGCCTCCGTCGCGGAGAACTCCCGATCATTCTCGATGGGTCCCTCGACGCCTGGCGTGGCGCAGGCAAAGCCGCCCTCCACGAGCGCCTGGAGCACCGTCATGAAGCGGCGGAGCTGGGGTGGCAGTGGAAAGTACTCGTCCTCGTCCGTGATCCTGACGATCTCGACACCGTCCGTCGGCGCAACGGCTGCGATGACGTCACGGACCCTCTGATCGGGGGCAGAGGCACCCGCGGTGACGCCCACGACCTCGGCTCCTTCGATCCAGGCAGGGTCGACACCGCCTGGTCCGTCGACCCGGTACGCAGGCACACCGGCATTCTTCGCAACGCGCACGAGGGCCTGCGTGTTCGAGCTGTTCTCAGAGCCGACGACGAGGATCACGTCGGATCTCTCTGCGAGCGCTTGGATTGCAAGCTGGCGGTTCGTCGTTGCGTAGCACAGGTCGCTCTTGCGGGCGGTCCACAGGGTCGGATAGCTCTCCTGGGCATCGGCGAGCACATCCTCCCACTCGTAGAGGCCAAGGGTGGTCTGGGCGAGCAAGGCCACTCCGGACGACCCCCCATCCCGGGTGCGGAACGTCCCGAGTCCGACCCGAGGGTCGACGAGCTGTGCAGCGTGCGGGGCTTCGGCGATCGCACCGATCGCCTCGTCGTGACCCTCGTGGCCGACGTAGATGATGTCGTACCCCTGGGATGCCATACGGCGTACCTCATGGTGCACCTTGGTGACGAGGGGGCACACCGCATCGACCATCACCGCGCCACGCTGGGATGCGCTCGACACGACCTCGGGTGCCGATCCATGGGCGGACAACATGACCGGCGCACCGAAGGGGACGTCATCGATGTCGTCGACGAACACCACACCCGCGCGCTCGAAGGCACCCACAACTGCCGCGTTGTGGACGATTTCGTGGTAGCAGTACACGGGTGGCTCGAAGACCTTCACCATCCATGTGAGGGCCTTGATCGCCATCTCCACGCCTGCGCAGAACCCGCGGGGTTCGGCCAGGAGGACCTTCGTCGCCATGGCTGTGAGGTTAGGTCGCGATCACCTCTCACAGGCCGCCACCGGTAGGCTTGCCGACACCACGACCCTTCCTCCGAAGCGTCGCCGCCTGCAACACCGAAAGAGCGCGATGAGCAGACTCCCCATAGTGGCCATCCTGGGACGGCCCAACGTCGGCAAGTCGACCTTGGTCAATCGCATCATCCGCAGCAGGGCCGCCGTCACCAACGAGGAGGCGGGGGTGACGAGGGACCGACGCACATTCGAAGCGGAATGGGCCGGACGCGACTTCCAGGTCATCGACACCGGAGGTTGGGAGGCCCGCCCCGGCGAGGAGCTCACGGCGAACATCCGTGAACAGGCGGAGATCGCAGTTACGGGCGCCGATCTCGTCGTGTTCGTCTCCGATGCCACCACCGAGGTCACGGATGACGACCTCGGTGTCGCCAGGGTTCTCCAGAAGAGCGGTGTTCCATGGTTGTTCGTCGCGAACAAGGCCGATTCACCGTCGGTCGAAAGTGACCTCACGCACCTCTGGACGCTCGGCCTCGGAAACCCGATCCCGGTGTCAGCACTCCACGGACGGAACACCGGTGACTTCCTCGACGAGCTGGTTGCGGCACTGCCAGAGGACGTCGAGGGGGACGCAGCGCCCGACGCTGTCGCGAGCCTCGCCATCGTCGGTCGACCGAATGTCGGAAAGTCGACCCTCCTCAATCGGCTGGCAGGGGAGGAGAGGGTCCTCGTCTCCCCGGTTCCCGGTACGACGCGGGATCCCGTGAACCTCGTCGTCGACATCGACGGGGAGGCATTCGAGGTCATCGATACGGCCGGAATCAAGCGGCGCACAAAGATCAGCGAGGACACGGACTTCTACGCCGTCCAACGGGCCCACGGCGTGGTCCGGCAGGCCGACGTGGTGCTCTTCGTCATCGACGGCCAGCTGGGCGCCACACACCAGGAGCAGAGACTTGCGGAGGAGATCGCCTCCGCAGGTGCCGGCCTCATCCTCGTACTCAACAAGTGGGACGACCTCGACGAGGAGCAGAGGCTCAACACGGAGGACTCGGTGGCGGACCGGCTTTCGTTCGTGTCGTGGGCTCCGGTCATCCGCATGTCCGCGCTGACAGGTGCCCGAAGCCACCGGCTGCCAAAGTACATCCGTGCCGTGCTCGAGCACCGACGCTTCCACGTCCCGGCCCCTGAGGTCAACAAGCTGATCCGTGAGCTGCAGGAGGCACACCCGCCACCCGTGAGGAAGGGTCGCAGGCCCAAGATCCTGTATGCGGTCCAGGCCGAGACCGAGCCACCGACCTTCGTGCTGTTCGTACGGGGCGGGGAGCTCGGTCCTGACTACATTCGGTTCATCGAGAACCGCCTCCGCGACACGTACGACTTCACCGGCACACCGATCAGGATCAGGACGAGGAACAGGCATTGACGAGGGAACGATTCGAGGACGCTTCACAACGTGCCCTCTCGGGGGGACCTGAGAAGTACCACGAGAAGCTCGCGACCCAGGGCAAGCTCTTCGTCCGGGACCGCATCAGCCTCCTCGTCGACGCCGACTCGTTCATCGAGGACGGCCTGCTCGCCCGCAACGACGACGAAGCCCTTGCGGCCGATGGGG
>DATHUV010000078.1:0-14457 GCA_035461905.1 Acidimicrobiia bacterium
CCATCTGGCCGAAGACCAGCGCCGCCTTGTCGATGACGCCCGAGTCCTTCATCTCCAGGAAGAGGTCGTTCCCCTCACGCGTGCGTTCCCCGACGCCGGCGAAGACGGACACGCCGCCGTGCTGGGTCGCGACGCGGTTGATCATCTCCTGGATCAGAACGGTCTTGCCGACGCCAGCTCCCCCGAAGAGGCCGATCTTGCCGCCTTCGAGATAAGGGCAGATGAGGTCGATGACCTTGATCCCGGTCTCGAAGACCTTCTTCTGCGCCTCGATGTCCTCGAACGGAGGAGGATCGCGATGGATCGGCCACCATTCACCCGTGAACTCGAGCTCCGGATCATCGAGCGCCGTGCCCCAGACGTTGAAGATGTGGCCGAGGGTCTGATCGCCGACAGGAACGGAGATGGGAGCACCGGTGTTACGAACCTCTGCTCCCCTGACGAGGCCGTCGGTCGGGGCGAGCGCAACGGCTCGTACCTTGTCGTCGCCGAGCTGCTGGGCGACCTCACAGATGATGGTGCTCTCAACGCCCTGAACCGAGATGTCGACCTCGATGGCGAAGTTGATCTCCGGCAGGGCGTCGGGCGGGAACTCTACGTCAACGACCGGTCCTGCGACCTTGACGATCCGGCCGGTGGCGAGGGTTGTCACGCTCATGTGTGGTCTCCGTCTTCTTTGATCCATCAACCGCCGGCGAGCGCTTCCGCGCCACCGACGATCTCGCTGATTTCCGTTGTGATCTCTGCCTGGCGCGCCTGGTTGGCCTCTCGCGTGAGGATGCGGGTGAGCTCCTCAGCGTTCTCGGTCGCAGCCTTCATGGCGCGCCTGCGGGCTGCGTGCTCCGACGCCGAAGCCTCGAGCAACATGCCGAACACGGTGCCCTCGAGGTATCTCGGAAGGAGCCTGCCGAGGATGTCCTCCGGCGAGGGCTCGAACGTGTATCCCACGGGCATGGCGTCGACACCACCGGCCTCGGAGGCGGGAGGCTCGATCGGCAGCACGGCCCACTCGAGGGCGTTCTGCGTCAACGCCGAGACGTACTGCGTCGTGTACGCCTCGACCGCGTCGACGCGTTCGGTGGCGTACTCATCGAGGAGGATGTTGGCGATCGAACGGGCATCGGCGTACGTCGGGGTGTCCGTCACGTTGAGCCAGACGTGGTCGAGGGTGTACTTGCGGTACCGGAAGTATCCCTGCGCCTTGGTTCCGACCGCGTAGACCCTCACGCGACGACCCGCCTTCTGGTGGCGGCGGATCGCCGTCTCGGCGAGCCTGATGATCGATGAGTTGTACCCACCGGCGAGTCCCCGATCCGATGTGACCACGAGGACGCCCACGGTCTTCACCTCGCGGGAGTCGAGCAGCGGATGGCTCAGGGTTCCCGTCGCTGCGGCGATGTTCCTGATGACGTCGTTCATCTTGGCGGTGTACGGTTTTGCCTGGGCCACCCTGACCTGGGCCTTGCCGATCCGAGCGGTCGCGATCAGCTCCATGGCGCGAGTGATCTTCATCGTCGACTGGACGCTCCTGATGCGCCGCCGGATCGCTCGTACTTCAGCCGATGCCACGGTTGCTCAGGCCTCCAACTCGCCCGTATCGTCGCTGGTGGACAGCGATGCCTTGTAGGCCGTGATGGCAGCGACCAGTTCGTCCGCCGGCAGCTCGCCCGTGTCGGCGATGCCTGCGAGCACCGACCCGTATCGCTCTCGGGCGTAGGCGACCAGCCCTGCCTCGAACTTCGGGATGTCGCTCGGATCGACGTCATCCATATGGCCCTCGGTGACCGCGAAGATGACGAGCACCTGCTCCTCGACCGGCATCGGCCTGTACTGACCCTGCTTGAGGACCTCGACGACACGCCGACCACGGTCGAGCTGTGCGAGGGACGTCGCGTCGAGCTCGGATCCGAACTCCGCGAACGCCTCCAGCTCGCGGAACTGCGCGAGATTGAGCCTGAGCGGGCCGGCGATCTTCTTCATGGCCTTCACCTGGGCAGCTCCGCCGACCCTCGACACCGAGATGCCGGCGTTGATGGCAGGGCGGATTCCCGAGAAGAACAGATCGGTTTCGAGGAAGATCTGTCCGTCTGTGATCGAGATCACGTTCGTCGGGATGTATGCCGACACGTCGTTCGCCTTCGTCTCGATGATCGGAAGCCCCGTGAGGGAGCCACCTCCGAGCTCGTCGGACAGCTTCGCGCACCTCTCAAGGAGGCGGCTGTGGAGGTAGAACACGTCGCCCGGGTATGCCTCGCGGCCCGGTGGGCGCCTCAGCAGCAGTGAGATCTCACGGTATGCCACCGCCTGTTTCGTCAGGTCGTCGAAGATGACGAGCGCGTGCTGGCCGTTGTACATCCAATGCTGCCCGATGGCAGATCCTGCGTAGGGCGCATACATCTGGAGCGCCGCTGAGTCCCCTGCCGAGGCGTTGACAACGACGCTGTACTCCATCGCACCGTTTCGCTCGAGGATGTCGACGACTTCTGCGACCGTTGAGTTCTTCTGGCCGATCGCCACGTAGATGCACTTCACGCCGAGGCCCTTCTGGGCCAGGATCGTGTCGACGACGATCGCTGTCTTGCCGGTCTGGCGGTCACCGATGATCAGCTGGCGCTGACCACGGCCGATCGGTGTCATCGCATCGATTGCCTTGATGCCGGTCTGCAGGGGCTCCGACACGGGTTGGCGCTGGACGACGCTGGGTGCCTGGGTCTCGAGCAACCGCCGCTCCGTGGTGCCGAGCTCCCCCTTGCCATCGATCGGTATTCCGAGTGGGTTGACGACTCGACCGAGAAGCGCATCGCCCACGGGGATCGACAGAACGCGTCCCGTGGAACGGACCTCGTCGCCCTCCTCCACGCCAGATGCGTCACCCATGATCACCGCTCCGATGGAATCCTCGTCGAGGTTGAGGGCGACGCCGAGCAGACCACCCGGGAACTCGAGAAGCTCGGAAGCCATCGCCTTGGGGAGGCCCGCAACGCGAGCAACGCCGTCACCGACGGACGTGACGTAGCCCATCGTCTCGGACTCCAGGGAAGGCGACCAGCCCGCGAGATTGGACCGGAGCGCAGATGTGATGTCGTCGGTGTTCAGTGTGAGTTCAGCCATCGTGCCTCAGCCCCATTGCTCTCGAAGCTCGTCGAACCGACCCTGGATCGATCCGTCGAGCACGGTGTCTCCTACCTTTGTGACAAGCCCGCCGACCACAGAGGGATCGACGACGACCTTGACCTGGACGCGCTTCCCGGTCGCCCGTACCAGCGCCTCCGTGAGGCGTGAGATCTGGGACTCGTCGAGTTCCATCGGCGTCCGTACCTCAGCGACGACCTCACCCTCTGCCTCGGCCGTGAGGTCTGCAAGCCTCGCCGCGATGTCGCTGAGGTGCCTCGCCTGCCCTGCGGCAATCACGAAGTTCAGCGCGGCCACCGTGACGCCAGAAGCTCGGGATCCGAGGAGGTCATTGACGATCCCGTGTTTGCGCTCCATCGGGATCGCTGGATCCCGCAAGACCTCCATCAGCTCCGGGTTCGCGGCGAGGGCATTCGCAGCCGAGTAGAACTCGTCGGTGACCTTGACGTCCGTCCCTTCCGCTCGCGCGACGTCGAGCAATGCAGACGCATACCCGTCGACCTTCGTTGCCTCAACGGTGGAGTGATCCATCAGCTACTGAACCCCGCCGAGCTCTTCGATGTACCGGTCTACGAGCTGGCGTTGACGGTCCGCGTCGATCGTTCCGCCGACGACCCGTTCGGCCACCTCGATCGACAGGTCAGCGACCTGGCGTCGAAGGTCGCCCGACACGCGCTCGCGCTCGGTGGCGATCTCGTCGTGTGCCCTCGCCTTGATCTGGTTGGCCTCGGTCTCAGCCCGTGCGACGATGTCGGCCTTGACGACCTCGCCCGCGTCCCTGGCGTCCGCGACGATCCGGGCGGCCTCATCCTTGGCGGCTGCCATCTGTGCCCGGTAGTCCGTAAGCAGGCTCTCAGCTTCGAGCTTCGCCTTCTCAGCGGACTCGTGTTCCGCCGCGATCTCCGCCTGTCGGGACGCGAGGATCACTATGAGGGCAGGGATGGCCCACTTCCAAATGAAGAAGAAGACGATCGAGAACGCGATGATTCCCGCGATGAGCTCCTCGAAGGCTGGCAGGAGGAGGTCGATACCCCCGCTCTCGCCCGACTCCTCGACCGCAAGGATCATGGTGGCGTTGGCGTACCTAAGCATGCGTCGCTCCTCCGGTTACGCGAGGAAGAAGAGCACAAAGCCGATGAGGGCGAGTGCCTCCGTGAATGCGATCCCCAGGAACATCGTGGTTCGGACCATGCCTGCAGCCTCCGGCTGACGGGCCATTGCCTGCACCGCGTTGCCGGCGATCAGGCCGATGCCCACACCAGGGCCGATGGCCGCGAGGCCGTACCCGATGAGGGAGAACGCTCCCTTGAGTTCTTCCATTGTTTCCCTTTCCTTGTCTCTTCAGACGGGACTAGATCAGTGTTCTGCGTTGACGGACGTTTCGATGTACACGGCGCTCAGCAGGGTGAAGATGTACGCCTGGAGCATGATCACGATGACCTCGAAGACGAAGATTGCAAGGGCGAGTGCCCACCATGCAATACCGAAGAGGCCCTTGACGGCGGAGATGTCTCCCGCCACGAAGGCAGAAATCGACACGAACGCCGTCGTGAGGAGGAGCGACAGCATGACGTGGCCCGCCACGAGGTTTGCGAAGAGTCGCACTGCGAGCGAGAAGGGCCGAACGAGGAAGGTCGAGAAGAACTCGATCACACCGACGAGCGGTTTGAGCGCAACGGGGACGCCCGGTGGCCAGATGATGTTGGTCAGATAGCTGATCCCGTTCCGCTTGAAGCCCACCACGATGAAGATGACCCAGGTGAGGAGGGCTAGGAAGAGCGGGATCGCCATTCTCGACGTGATCGGGAAGTTGATGAAGGGCGTCACCTCGAAGGCGTTGCCAATGAGGATGAAGATGAAGAGAGCCATGAGGTACGGGTAGTACCGGATCCCCACCGGACCGATGATCCCGATGGCGATCTCGTCACGGACGAATGTCATGAGGCTCTCGATGCTGAGCTGGAACTTCGAGGGCCTCGTCGCCTTCTTGCGCAAGCCGAAGTAGATGAGGCCGACCGCAATGGCGGCGGCGAGGAAGATCAGGAAGACCGTTCGGGTGATCGGGAAACCGAAGACCTCGACGACGGCGTTGCGGAACTCGAACAGATCGGTGACGTTCTCGGGAGCGCATACCGCGTTCTCCGACAGGTCGCATTCCTCGATCGCGAGTATCAGTTCGTCCACTCGAGTTCCCTTTCCGCGCCCTTGGCGACCGCTACCGCTTCCAGCGAGAGCAGCACGAGATAACTGACAACCACTGAAACGCCCATGGCCACCCGGTCGATGTCGACCATGCTCACGATGAGCACCATCGTCAACGTGATGAGGCCAAGACGGATGAAGAATCCGAACAGCGCGGCGGCATGATACATACCCAGGGACACTCCCGCAGCCGTCGCAAGGATGTACCCGCCGAGGACGAAGTTGACCACGACGATCGCTATTCCGATGGCCGACGACGCCGTACCGAGCCAGCCGCCTGTGATGCCGAACACGAGCACGATCAAGGGTGCGACGATGATCGCCCTCTTTGCGATGTTGCGACCGATGATGGCCTCGACAGGCCGCTTCTCGGACGACGGCGAGTGCATCACGGACGGGTCGAAAGCGTCGTCAGACACCGTGGGCACGGTTCCTGCCTTCTTCGTCGAGTACCGCCGATGCCTGCCACAGCCTCCAGAAGCCGATGCTCATGCCCGCAAGGGTCCAGAGGATCACCATGATCGGTGAGGTCGAGAAGAACCAGTCGAGAAGGAGGCCGATGATCAGGCCCGAGACGATGTACGAAATCAGGTCAGCGTTCTTCGAGAATGCCCCGGTAATGGCATCGCGGTTCGGCACATGCGTAGAGGTCTTGGTTCTCACGTCGTCTCTTGAGGTGTCAGGGTCGCTCACGTGCCATCCTCGAGTGATGAACCGGCTCGTCGTGCGGGGCAGGGTACCTCGGTCGTGCACGCCAGTTGCAATCCGCCCCGCAACGGTCAAGGGGCCGCCAAGGCAACACCGTCGCGTCAGACGTAGCCGTTGAACTCGACGGGATACGCGGGGAAGGCTCTCGCGAGTTCCCCGACCCTCGCACGCAGCTGATCGAGCACACCGGGGTCGTTTCGCCTTCGGAGGATCTCGACGATGGCGTTGCCCAGGGTGACCATCTGCTCCTGCTTCATCCCCGCAGTGGTGACCGCTGGCGTTCCGATGCGAATACCCGACGTGATGAACGGCGAACGCGGGTCGAAGGGGATCGCGTTCCTGTTCAGGGTCACCCCCATCTCGTCGAGGAGTGTGGCAGCGTCCTTGCCGGTGAGCTCCTCATCGATGGAACGAAGATCCGTGAGGAACATGTGGTTCTCGGTGCCGCCCGACACGACCCTGGCACCCGCACCGATCATCGCTTCTGCGAGTACCGAGGCGTTGCGGACGATTTGCTGTGCATATTGGGCGAATTCCTCCGAAGCCGCCTGCTTGAAGCACAGCGCCTTGCCCGCGATCTGGTGGTTGATCGCACCACCCTGAGCGTACGGGAACACGCTCTTGTCGATCGCCTTGGCGTGTTCTTCCACCGAGAGGATCAACCCGCCACGTGGTCCCCGCAACGCCTTGTGGGTAGTTGCCGTGACGATGTGGGCGTGTGGTACGGGCGATGGGTGGGCCCCTCCCGCAATGAGGCCGATGATGTGCGCGGCATCGACGAGGAACAGGGCTCCGACCTCGTCCGCAATTGCCCGGAACGCTGCCCAGTCGATGAGCCGGGAGTATGCCGAATACCCGGCGACGATGAGCTTCGGCTTGTGCTCGATCGCAGTAGCACGTACCTGGTCGAGGTCGATCGTCTCGGTATCGGGGTCGACGCCGTATGCGACGAAGTTGAAGAGATTGCCCGAGAAGTTGACCGGTGAGCCATGTGTCAGATGACCACCCTGATCGAGCGCCATGCCGAGGATCGTGTCACCCGGTTCGAGTACGGCGAGGTAGGCGGCCATGTTCGCTTGCGAACCCGAATGCGCCTGGACGTTCGCGTGATCAGCGCCGAAGAGCGCCTTCGCCCTGTCGATCGCCAGGTTCTCGATCTCATCGATCACCTCACAGCCCTCGTAGTAGCGTCGTCCCGGGTAGCCCTCGGAGTACTTGTTCGCCAGCACGCTTCCGGATGCCTGCATCATGGCGTAGCTCACGAAATTCTCGGATGCGATCAGCTGGATATGGCTCCGCTGCCGCTGGGCATCCTTCGCAACGAGGGCGGCAAGGGTCGGATCCGCTGCAGATAGCGGGGTCATGTCGGTCATCGGAGCTCCTGTCGCGGGTCGCGTGTGAATCTAGCGCCCTGTCCTGCATCGCCGTCAACGCGATGGATAGCGCTGGTCAGGACACGGGTCAGTCACCGTCTCCTGCCACGCCTGCCCTCACCCTGTCGTAGTAGACGTCGGCGATGGCGATCGCTGGGAAGACGGTGAGTGGCGCAACGAGCCCGTACACGGTTGGGTCGACCCTGTAGAGCGCCACCGCCAGGAACGTAAGCAAACCGACGACGGCGATGCGGGCACCGATCCTTGTCCGATCGCGGGTTGGTTCGAGGCCGAACGCTCCTGCGGCACCCGCTGCGACGACAGGCGTCGCAATGGCGAACGTGTCGGTACCCGTGACCTGGAACCCGATGATGAGGGCGATGCCAGTTCCGAGGCCTATCAGGGAGGATAGGAAACCGGTCCCCGTTGGGTCGTCGGCTCCCGAGAACCCGGCGAGGGCGTAGGAGGCGAACACGAGTCCGAACGCGATGATGACGAACGCGGTCACGCGCTCGTTCGAGCCGGCAAGGAAACCGAACCACAGCGAGATCGCCCATACGAGCGTCGCGACGGTTACCGCGAACCACCGGTTCGGGGTCACAGGACGATGGGCCCGTCCCGAAGCACCATCTCGGAGGGTTGGGTCAGGTCGACGAGGGTCGACGGCGCACCACCTCCGGGTTCACCGTGGAGGTAGGTCAGAACGTGATCGGCGAACACCGCTTGGGCTTCGCTGGCAGAGTTCGCAGGCTCCCCTGACGAGACATTTGCGGACGTCACCGCGAGCGGACCCGCGAGGCGCAGCAGCTCCAGCGTCACCGGATGGTCGGGGCAGCGCAAGGCGATCGTCCGGCGGCGGGTGTCGCCGAGCCATGTCGGTGCCGTATCCAACCGCGGCACGACGAGCGTCACTGCACCGGGCCAGTGGCGCTCGGCGAGGTCCAGCGCACGATCCGACATGGCGCCGAGGAGGAGTCCCTGATCGAGGTCTGCCACGAGCAGCGCTATGGGTTTGCGCTCCTCGCGTCCCTTGAGGTCGTAGAGCCGTTCCAGGGCCGCCTCGTCGTAGGGATCCGCGGCCAGCCCGTACACGGTGTCGGTCGGGACACCGATGACCTCACCGCGTTTGATCGCCCGTGCAGCAGCAGAAACATCCACCGGTACCTCCCGTGCTCGAAACCACAACGCTACTCGACCCTGCGCCGCCCCACCACGAAGCGGTCCTTTCCGTACATGTCGGTGCAGATCCGTCCGTCGACGGTCGCGAACAACGGCACCACGGACTGAGCGTGGAACTCCGAAACCTCGCACGCCACCACTCCCCCGGGTGCGAGCCACTGTGTTGCAGCAGCAGCGATTCGTGCCACGACCTCATCCCCCCGAGGACCTGACACGAGTGCGATGACCGGCTCGCGACGGACCTCGGTCGCAAGGCCATCCAACTCCGACTCGGCTAGGTACGGAGGGTTGGCGACGAGCAGATCGACTGATCCCTCGATGTCCCTCGGCAGGGCATCAAAGAGGTCACCGAGGTGAAAGGAGACCGAGACTCCGTTCGTCTCGGCGTTTCCCGCCGCGACCGACAAGGCATCGGCAGAGACGTCAGCCCCGTACACGGTCGCCCCGGGGAAGGCTGCAGCGAGTGCCACGGCGAGATTCCCGCTTCCCGTGCACAGGTCGACGATGACGGCGGGCTCATCCGCGAGGCCGCGCACCATCGTGAAAAGCTCCTCGGTCTCGGGACGGGGGATGAGCACGCGCTCATCGACGGAGATCGTGACAGGCCCAAACGGGATGGATCCCTCGAGGTACTGGAGTGGTTGCCCGTCGAGCCGTCGGACTTCGAGATCGGTGTACCTCGAGACCTGGTCGTCGTCGAGCGGAACGCCGATTCCGACGTCGACCACCGACCGACCCGTCACCATGGCGAGCAGTCGCTTCGCCTCGTGTCCGGGGAGGTCCGTACGTCGGAGAATGTCGGAAGTCGTGTGCACGATCAACCGTCCGAGGCGAGGCTCCGTGCGACATCGTCCGAGATGAGCGCATCGTGGAGGTCATCGAGATCGCCGTCCAGCACGGCGGGAAGTGTATGGATCGTGAGACCGATCCGATGGTCGGTCACGCGATTCTCCTTGAAGTTGTAGGTCCGGATCTTCTCGGATCGCTCACCCGAGCCGACCTGGGATCTCCGAACGGAGGCGCGTTCGCCGAGCTGCTCCTGGATCTGTATCTGATACATCCTCGCCCGAAGGACGCGCATTGCCTTGAGCTTGTTCTGGAGCTGTGATTTCTCGTCCTGACACGAAACGACGATGCCGGTCGGCCTGTGCGTGATGCGCACGGCCGAGTCCGTCGTGTTCACGGACTGGCCACCGGGGCCCTGGGACCGCATCGTCTCGATGATCAGGTCGCTGTCGTTGATGTGGACCTCGACATCTTCGACCTCGGGCAACACCGCAACGGTCCCCATGGAGGTGTGGATGCGTCCCTGTGATTCGGTTCTCGGAACGCGTTGGACACGGTGCGGCCCTGCCTCGTACTTGAAGCGGGCGTACACATTGCGGCCCTTCACCGCGAACGTCGCCTCCTTGATCCCCCCGCCGTCGGTTGGCGAGATATCTATTGGCTCGATCGCCCAACCGGACCGCTCCGCGAACCGCTCGTACATGCGGTAGAGGTCCCCTGCCCACAGGGCAGCCTCATCGCCACCCGCGGCCGACCGTATCTCCACGATGACGTCCTTGTCGTCGTCGGGATCCCTCGGAACCAGGAGCTTTCGGAGCTCGGCCTCGAGCGCACTCGCCTCGGCGCTCCGGGACTCGATGGTCTCGCTCAGGTAGGCCCGCATCTCGGGGTCGACCTCGGTGGCAGCCATCTCGGAAGCTTCCGCAACCTCGCGGGTTGCTTCCCGGTAACGGCGATACGCCTCGACGACGGGCTTGAGTTCGGCGTGGCGTGTCGATACCTCGACGTATCGCTGCTGGTCGGCATGGATCGTCTGGTCGGAGAGCTGGATCAGCGTGTCCTCGAAGGCTGCCTCTGCGGTTTCGAGTCGCACGACGAGCCTGTCATCCATCCCGGTCACCGAGGTCGAACTCGGCGGCAAGCGCTCCCGGATCGATGTCACCCCTGGCGCGTACCTCATCGACCTGCTGCGGGTCGAGCGCCGCGAGCAGTGAGGCGACGGCGACCTCGACCTGACGGTCGTCGGGTTCCTTCGTCGTGATGGACTGGATCCAGATACCGGGACGCGACGCCCAGGCGAGCCATGGGCTGCCAGCTGCCGAGCGCAGGATCTCGTACGAGAGCCCTGCGATGACGGGGATGAGGAGGATGCGGGCCAGGATCTGCCAGACGAATGGCAGCGGAGCGAGGGTGAGGAACACCACGAACGACACCATCGCAACGATGATGATGAACGAGGTCCCGCACCGCGGGTGTCTCGGGCTGTAGACCTGTATCGAGGCGATGTCGAGAGGATCACCATTCTCGTAGGCGTGGATCGTTTTGTGCTCTGCACCGTGGTACTGGAACACGCGCTGGATGTCGGGGTTGCGTCCGATCAGCCAGATGTATGCCACCACGAGGACGATGCGCAGGACACCGTCGATGATGACGAACGCCAGCGCGTTGCCCCCGACGAGGTCCTTGACCCAGTTCGCGGCGAACGCCGGGCCGAGGACGAAGATGCCGAGGGCAGCAACGACTGCGATCACCATCGTGAAGAAGATCTCGCGTCGTCCGATTTCCTCGTCCTCGTCCCCGGCACGTTGTGCAGACCATGAGAGGGCTCGGAAGCCGAGCGAGAGGGACTCCGCGAGAACGAAGATGCCGCGGATGAACGGCACACGTGCCCACCGGTTGCGGGTCGTGAGCGCAGGTAGATCGTTGCGTTTCGCCTCGATCACACCGTCGGGTCGTCGTACGGCGACGGCCCAGGCGTCCGGGGCTCGCATCATGACGCCCTCGATGACCGCCTGGCCACCGACGGTGGCGCCAGGGGATCGACTCAACTAGGCCTCCGCGTCTGCGTCCGAGGTCTCCGCCTTCTTCGCCGCGCCGGCCTGGCCGTACCGTCGACGGAAGCGCTCGACGCGACCGGTGGTGTCCACGAGGATCTGCTTACCCGTGTAGAACGGGTGGCTGGCAGACGAAATCTCCACCTTGGCGAGCGGATAGGTTTTGCCGTCTTCCCACTCGATGGTGTCGGTGGCTTCAATGGTGGACTTCGTGAGGAACTGGAAGTCCGAGGACGTGTCCTGGAATACGACAGGACGGTAATTCGGGTGGATGTCGGGCTTCACGGGTTCTCCTGATCGATTCGTGAACTGTAGCGAGGTTTCTACTGTCCGCTCTTCGCCACGGACAGGAGGAACTCGGCGTTCGACTTCGTGCTCTTGAGGCGGTCGATGAGCAGCTCGAGCGCTGCTCCGGACTCGAGGGCGAGTAGCACCCTGCGGAGCTTCCACACCTCTTGGAGTTCCGAACGATCGAAGAGCAGCTCCTCACGACGGGTCCCCGACGACTCGATGTCGATCGCCGGGTAGATCCGCTTGTCCGCGAGTTTGCGATCGAGCCTGAGCTCCATATTGCCGGTGCCCTTGAACTCCTCGAAGAT
Source organism: Acidimicrobiia bacterium (assembly GCA_035461905.1). Taxonomy (GTDB): domain Bacteria; phylum Actinomycetota; class Acidimicrobiia; order Spongiisociales; family UBA5794; genus SZUA-442. The sequence goes on from DATHUV010000078.1 coordinate 12,034, forward strand.
GACTTCATCCATGCGGCTTCCGGTTTCGACGAGTGCCGTACCGATGATGGTGAGGCTGCCGCCCTCCTCGATGTTGCGCGCCGCACCGAAGAACCGCTTCGGCGGGTACAGCGCCGTCGAGTCGACACCGCCGGACAGGATGCGTCCCGATGCCGGCGTCGCGAGGTTGTGTGCCCTCGCCAACCGCGTGATCGAGTCGAGCAGGATCACGACATCGGTACCTGCCTCGACGAGGCGCTTCGCACGCTCGATTGCGAGCTCTGACACCTGTGTGTGCTCCTCGGCGGGGCGGTCGAACGTCGAGTAGATGACCTCGCCCTTGACCGACCGTTGCATGTCGGTCACTTCCTCGGGCCGCTCGTCGACGAGGACGACCATCAGGTAGCACTCGGGATTGTTCGCGGCTATCGAGTTGGCGATGTCCTTGAGGACAGTCGTCTTGCCAGCCTTGGGCGGTGAGACGACAAGGCCACGCTGGCCCTTACCGATGGGGGCGATCAGGTCGATGATGCGAGCCATCATCAGGTCGTGGTGCCCTTCGACCTCGAGACGGAGCCGCTCGTCGGGGAAGAGGGGCGTAAGCGTTGCGAACTTGGGACGATCGGCCGCATCCTCGGGATCCATGCCGTTGACCTTCACCGCACGTACCAGGGCGGGGAACTTCTCCTGGGCACGCGCCGGGCGAACAGGGCCTTCTACGACGTCGCCCTTGCGAAGCCTGTCCCTTCGGACGATGTTCGCGGCAACGTAGACGTCCTTGTCACCTGGGAGGTACCCGGTGACCCTGAGGAACCCGTAGCCCTCGGGGAGGATGTCGAGGATTCCTTGTCGTACTTCGAGGTCGGTCTCATCGACAGGTTCACGATTGCGGGTGCGGCTGCGGTTCCGGTTTCGGTTTCGGTTCCGCCTCCCGCCCTGCTGATCATCATTCCGGTCGAAACGGTCGTTGCGATCGTCGTCGTCGTCTGAACCACCGTCACCGTCTGCCGATTCGGTCGCTGGGGACTCTGACGCGACCTCGGCGATGGACTCTGGTGTCACCTCGGGAAGCATGGATGGATCGAACTTGTCGGCATCCAGAATGGCTGCGATCAACTTCGACTTCTGCATGCCGTCCGGGTCGACGTCGACCGACGTCGCCATGTCTCGCAGTTGCGGGAGCTTCAGCTCCTGCAGGCGTGCCCTTTCGATGCTCATCTCGGCTGGTCCCCTTTCGAGATGGTGAGATTGGTGCGGCCCTTGCCCGGATGGGTGTGGGCCACGGATGCAGCGCGACACGCCAGTGTGCGGGTGAGCGCTTCGGGGATCCCACGAAGCGACCGAACGGCCGTTGGCGGGATTGACGCCAGTATAGGGCCGCGTCGCCGCTATTCGTCGGGATTTCCGTCAAAGTCGAAGGCGTCGGGTGCACCGAGGACGGGTGTCGGTGCTCCGTCATCGAGCTCGAGCTCCTCGATCCTCACACCGCGACCTGAGATCTTGTCCGCAGAGATGCGAATGTCCTTGATGTCGCGCTCGGCCTGGTCGAAGTGCGTTTCGAGCTTGTGGACACGGTCCATGAGGCGATCGACATCCTTGAGCATCACACCGATCTCCACCTGGATGAGACCAGCCTGCTCGCGCATCCGAACATCGCGCAGGACGGCACGCACGGTGGTGAGGGTCGCCATCATCGTCGTCGGTGACACGAGGTACACCTTCGAGCGGTGACTCAGCTCGATCACGTCGGGGTGATGGGCGTGTAGCTCCGCATAGACGGCCTCGGAGGGAATGAACATCAGCGCGGAGTCGGAGGTCTCACCGGGAAGGATGTATCGCTCGGCGATGTCCCTGATGTGCTTCTTCGTGTCCATCCCGAGCTGCTTCGAGAACATCGCCCTCTCGACGTCACTGTCGGTGTTGAGCATCGACATGTATGACGTCAGCGGGAACTTGGCATCGATCACGATCGGACCCGGGGGATTGGGGAGCTTGATCACGCAGTCGGCGCGCTTCGCGTTCGACAGCACGACCTGGAAGGCATAGGCGCTCGGCGGAAGCGCATCGATGACGATGTCGTTGAGCTGGACCTCTCCGAATGCGCCCCTTGCGTGCTTGTCGTCAAGCACGTGTTGCAGGCTCACCACCTGCTCGGAGAGCTCGGTGATGTTCTTCTGCGCCTTGTCGATCGTCTCGAGGCGCTGGGAGAGCTCGCCGAGGGACTTCGCCGTCGCCTTGGCCGAACCAGTGAGGTTCTCCCCCATCGTCGAGTGCACCGCGTCGAGCCTCTCGTTGAGCTGTTGCGCGAGCTGCTGTTGTGAAACGGTGAGCGTGTCCGTCAGCGCCTTCGATGTCGCGACCTGATTCTGTGCCACCGAATCGACCTTGCCAACGAGAGCCTGCTGCGCGGCCATCAGCTCCGACATCCGCCGATCTACGTCGTCC
>DATHUV010000079.1:0-33007 GCA_035461905.1 Acidimicrobiia bacterium
GGACACCGTCGGTCGGGCCAAAGCACGGGACCCAGGATCACTGTCGCGGTACTGGCATTCCGGGCAGTGCGCGAGGTTGCGATTCCCCCCGTCGTTACCGGAGGCGTCGCTACCGCAGCTGGTAGCGGACGTAGATGACGCCGTTGCCGAACCGGTGCTCGTCGATGAGCTCGAGATCGGCGCGCGAGTCGGTCGGCAGTGCGGGTTTGCGCCCACCGAGGACGACCGGCCAGACCAACAGGGCCAGCTCGTCGACCAGCCCGGCGGCGAGAGCCTGTGCTGCGAGGTTCGGACCACCCACCAAGAGATCGCTGCTGGCGGCGGCCTTCAGATCGTGTACCGCGCGGGGGTCGAAGCGGCGTTCGAGCCGAGTGTGCGCAGTGAGCGGTGCGGCCAGCGTCGAGGAGTAGACGACCTTGTCCGCTGCCTGCCATGCCCTCGCGTAGTCAGCCATGAGGTCCGACTGCGCAGCCAAGCTGGAGTCGGTCTCCCACACGGCCAGCGTCTCGTACATGCGCCGCCCATAGAGGTACGTGCCTGCGGACTCCATGATCTTGGTGATGAACACGAAGACCTCGTCGTCCGGAGGAGCCCAGTCGAATCCCCCGCGGCCGTCCTCGGTGCAGCCGTCGAGCGACATGTTCGACGCGTAGATCAACTTCGCCATGACCACTCCTGCATCACCGTCGACGGTCTGGACATCGTCGCCGTGCAACCCTACAGGGCAGAGTCGCTTGGAGACCGTCCCAGACCTGCCGCTTGGCAGCGGGATCACCAAGCCCTCCGACCGCTCGATTCGCGGCGGGTTGTGACGAGGCGGCCGTCACCGGGCAGTCACTGTTGGCCGCCAGTGGGCATTCTGCTGATCGCTCACACCACTCGGCCGATCTGTGGGTTCACGTGCAAAGGTCGTGAAGCGCAAGCGGCTCTGGTCGGTTGTTGCTGCCCGAGCGGTACCATGCGCCAGCTCCCGGCACGATCGCGAGGTCGAGCCGCGGTGCGCAGCGGATCGCGCTGTCATGGTGGCCGTAGCTCAGCTCGGTTAGAGCGCCTGGTTGTGGTCCAGGAGGTCGCGGGTTCGAATCCCGTCGGCCACCCCAAGTCCGTCGCCCGACCATGGTGGGGAGGCGTGACCGTTTCACGGAGATCGAGGAGAGAGCGTGCACACCGAGGTCAAGGAATCGGGACGGTTCGAGCGGACGCTCACCGTGACCCTCGCCAACGACGAGCTCGCCGAAGCGAAGAGGCGGGCCGCCCGCAAGATCTCCCAGGGCATGAAGATCAAGGGATTCCGCCCCGGCAAGGCCCCCCTCGCCGTCGTCGAACGGATGGCAGGAGCGGACTACGTACGCTCCGAAGCCATCGAGGACGCCATCCAATCCGTCGTTCCCGCCGCCATCGATGAGGCGGGACTGGATCCGGTGACGGTGCCGAGCGTCTCAGCGGTTCGGGACGAGTCCGAGGACGGCACGGTCGAGATCGATGTGGTCGTCACACTGTGGCCCGTCCTCGAGTCCCTGCCGGACTTCGGGAGGTTCGAGATCGAGGTCGATCGTCCCGAAGTGACCGACGCCGAGGTGAACGAGCAGCTCGATGCACTGCGAAACCAGTTTGCCGAGTTGGCGGACCACGACGGAACGATCGGTGAAGGGGACTTCGCCATGATCGACATCGTCGTGACGCAGGACGGCGCAGCCGTCGATTCCGCAGGCGCCAAGGATCTGATGTACGAGGTCGGAACGTCGTCGTTCATCGAGGGCCTCGACGAGATGCTCATCGACAGTGAGGTCGGATCAACGGTGACCGGCGACGCGACGCTTCCCGCGGGATACTCGGACAAAGGAGGCGAGGACGTCACGCTCACGGTGACGATCAAAGAAGCCAAGACCAAGGTCCTCCCCGAGCTCACCGACGACATGGTTCAGGAGGCGACCGACTTCGAGACGGTGGCTGAACTCACCGATGCGGTCCGGATCAACATGCTCGCTTACAAGGTGCACACGCAGCGCTCCGTACTCCAGGACAAGGCCGTCCAGTACGCCCTCAACGAGGTCGACTTCGATGTCCCCGAGGCACTGATCGCGGCCGAGGTCGAGGCTCGCGTCCACAACCTGGTGCATCGGCTCGAAAAGGACGACATCGCAATCCAGGACTACCTCCGCATCACGGGCCAGGACGAGGCATCGTTCGTCGCAGGGCTGAGGGACCAGGCAGATCACGCCCTCTCGACCCGCATCCTGCTCGAGTCGATCTCGGCGGTGGAGAACTGGGTGGTGACCGACGACGACCTCGTCTCGTACGTCGAGGGCCTCCTGCAGGGCCAACCGGGGGATCCGGCCGAGCTCATCGAGGCGTGGCGGGCGAGTGGTCAGATTGAGTCCCTGACCAGTGATATCCTCCGCGAGCGGGCCCTCACCAGCCTCGTCGATGCGGCCATCCCCGTCGATTCGGATGGGAACCCCGTCGACCTGACCCCGGTGCAGGTCCCTGACCGGAACAACGCGGAAGAAGCTGACACCGAAGCGGTTGCAGATGGATCCGAGGAGGCGCTCATCGAGGACGGCGCCTCCGACGACAAATCGGAGGAAGAATGAGCTACCTGGTACCAACCGTCATCGAGAACACGCCTCGTGGTGAGCGTGCTTTCGACATCTACAGCAGGCTGCTCAAGGACCGCATCATCTTCCTCGGCACGCCGATCGACGACGGCGTTGCCAACATCATCATGGCCCAGCTCCTGCACCTCGAGGGCGAGGATCCTGACAAGGACATCAACCTCTACATCAATTCACCTGGTGGCTCCACCTATGCGCTGATGGCCATCTATGACACGATGCAGTTCATCAAGCCAGCCGTCGCCACCTACTGCATGGGCCTCGCTGCCTCTGCCGCTGCCGTCCTGCTCGCCGCAGGTGCTCCCGGGAAGCGGTACGGGCTCGCCCACAGCCGCATCATGATCCATCAGCCCCACGTCTCGGGTCTCGGGGGACAGGCCACGGACATCGAGATCCACGCTCGTGAGATCCTCAAGACGCGCGAAGACATCAACGAGATCCTCGCCCTCCACACCAAGAAGCCCCTCGAGACGGTCCAGTACGACACCGAGCGTGATTATTGGCTCGGTCCCGAGGAGGCGATCGAGTACGGTGTCCTCGACTCGATCCTCAGTAGTAGGCAACTCGAGGCCGTCTCGAACTAGGAGTTCTCCGTGGCGAAGTACGAAGGATCCGAACTGCTGAAGTGCAGCTTCTGCGGCAAGTCCCAGAAGCAGGTCAAGAAGCTGATCGCGGGTCCCGGGGTCTACATCTGCGACGAGTGCATCGAGCTGTGCAACGAGATCATCGAGGAGGAGCTGTCAGGCACCGAGGAGATCTCGTTCTCGGAGCTACCGAAGCCACACGAGATCTACGACTTCCTCGAGGAGTACGTCGTCGGGCAGGGACAGGCGAAGAAGGTCCTGTCGGTCGCCGTGTACAACCACTACAAGCGTGTAAGGGCGGGTCAGCGCTCGACGGACGAGGAAGTCGAGCTCCAGAAGTCCAACATCCTGATGATCGGCCCCACGGGTTCCGGCAAGACGCTCATGGCCCAGACCCTTGCGCGGCTCCTGAACGTACCGTTTGCGATCGCCGATGCGACGGCCCTCACCGAGGCCGGGTACGTCGGTGAGGACGTGGAGAACATCCTGCTCAAGATCATCCAGGCAGCCGACTTCGACACGAAGCGGGCCGAGCAGGGGATCATCTACATCGATGAGATCGACAAGATCGCACGCAAGGCCGAGAATCCTTCGATCACGCGGGACGTCTCTGGCGAGGGTGTCCAGCAGGCCCTCCTGAAGATCCTCGAGGGCTCCGTCGCATCCGTTCCACCACAGGGTGGCCGCAAGCATCCCCACCAGGAGCTGATCCAGGTGGACACCACGAACATGCTCTTCATCTGCGGTGGTGCGTTCGCTGGACTCGAGAACGTCATCGGACGGCGGATCGGGGGCAAGAGCGTCGGATTCGGCGCCGACGTCAAGACCCGCAATGACGCCAAGGCCTCGGCAGAGGTGATGGAACACGTCATGCCGGAGGATCTCATCAGCTACGGGCTCATCCCCGAGTTCATCGGGAGGCTCCCCGTGATGACCACGGTTGCCGATCTCGACAAGGAGTCCCTCGTTCGCGTCCTGACCGAGCCGAAGAACGCGATCGTCAAGCAGTACGCGAGGTTCTTCGAGATGGACGGCGTGGAGCTGATGTTCACCGAGGACGCGCTCGATGCCATCGCCGAACAGGCCCTCAAGCGTGGAACCGGCGCTCGCGGGCTTCGCGCGATCATGGAAGAGGTCCTGCTCGACACCATGTACGAGCTTCCTTCGCGTACCGATGTCGCTCGGGTCGTGATCGACGGCACGGTGGTGCGTGAGCGCGTGAATCCGACCCTCGTCCCGATCCAGGACATCGTCTCGTCCCCGCTCCCCGAAGAGCGCACCGCCTGATCGTGGCGACCCCTCGGGTCGTACCCCGGGACCATGGCTGACCGCTGGCCGAGGGTGGCGAAGGTCGCCTTCGTGGGATCCCACGGCATTCGCAAGACCACGGCCGTCCATGCCTTCGCGAACACAATGCAGCGCGCGGGGAGGTCCGTCGAACATGGCAGGGAGGTCATTCGGGACAATCCGCTGGGTATGAACGAGGGAGCCACAGGTGAGGCGCAGCTGTGGGTGTTGGTCTCCCAGATTCGGCAGGAGCTCGCCCTCGCCCGGAGGGCGGAAGTCCTCGTCCTCGACCGTGGGGTAATGGACAACTTCGCCTACTACCTGCGGGCATGCGGGGGAGAGGACCCTTTCATGGTCGAACCGCTTGTGCGGTCCTGGTCGGGAACGTACGACATGGTGGTGAGGCTCCTCCCCGATGTCGGGCTGCTCGACGACGGTGTGCGATCGACGTCGGACGCCTTCCGCGACGAGATCGAGGTGATCCTCGATGAACGGCTCGGGGACTTGTTGGATGATCGACGCCTCGTGACTGAGCGCGCGTCGACGATCGATGATGCGTTCGACTGGTGGCCCCTCGCAGAGCGACTCGCCGCACTGATGGGTGAACCGCTGTATGCGGGTGGTGTCCGCCGACGCCGTGTACGACAGCAAAGACTTCCCAAGGACGAGGTACCCCAGCTCGAACTCGAGATCTGAGGGTTGCGGGAGTGGAGCAGACTGCTCTCCTGTCGTCGTGGCACGGCGACAGGCGAACCGGTAGGGTCGCCGACGACAACGGAGGACCATGCCCACCATCCCTACGATTCCGAAGTCCGGCACCGAACTCGAAACCCTCGTCGCCTTCCTCGACTACCAGCGCGCCGTGATCATCGACAAGTGCAGCGGACTGACGGCATCGCAGCTCGCCACGCGCCTCGAACCATCGTCCCTCACCCTGCCGGGGCTCGCCTACCATCTGGCTCTCGTTGAGGACGATTGGTTCCAGTCAGACTTCGCAGGCGATGCCCTCGGCGAGCCATGGGCGTCGGTCGACTGGGAGAGCGATCCCGACTGGGAGTTCGACGTCGCCCCGACGATGGACATCGATGATGTCCTCAACGCGTATCGGGAGGCGATTGCCCGTTCCAACGCGATCGTCACAGCTGCTGCCTCCTGCGATCAGTTGTCGGCGAGGGCCCATCCTCGCACCGGTGAGCACTGGAGCCTCCGGTGGATCCTCGTCCACATGATCGAGGAGACAGCCCGCCACGCGGGCCATGCCGACCTCATCCGCGAATCCATCGACGGTGAGGTCGGCGACTTCCGCGACACGAAGACGGCGACCCCCTGAGTCAGCCTGGCAGGTCAGTCAAAGTCGTCGACGGCCTCGACCTGGGCGGCGAAGCCGTCGAGCTGGGCAATTGTCGGGGGATCGGTCCAAACCGCCACGTTCGTGAGGAGGTCGGCGTACTTCTTCTCCTGACCCCTCCTCACGACGACCACGATCGGAATCTCCTCATCGAGGATCTCTTGGTACTTCTCGAGGATCACTCGGTGCTGAGGACGTTCCAGATCGAGCTGGAAGATGACGCCATGCGCCGATTCGGGCAATTCGCAGCCGTCCTTGAGAAGGGGACACGCGTGTCCCCAGTCCGGACCATGGCAGACGAGCACGGGGTGGTTGAGACGTTCGAGGAAGTCTTTGTCGGGGGCCGCGTCGAACGGCGTCACATCGAGGATCAGGCCCTTGTACGGTTCGGCCATCATCGCACCTCCACCATCAGTGTACGCGTGCGCAACTGTGGCTGTATGGGCGCGTCGCCGGCCTCGACTCGGTGGGCCTCACCGGAGGAGGGCGTCGAGGGCGGTTCGGATTCGTTTCTCACTCACCGGGCCGCTCGCGCCGATGGGTTGAGCGAAGAGGCTCACTCGCAGTTCCTGGAGCATCCAGGCGATGTCCACCAGCTCCGGTGACCATGCGAGGAGCTCGGTGAGCCGATCGTGCTCCTCCTCGAGCGCACGGACACGCGCCATTCGCTCGCGGTCGCGATCGGGTCGCTCGACGACCTTCGTCAACCTCCAGGTGGCGCCGTCGACGTACCGACGGACGTCGGTGAGTCTCGATGCTCCGACTGCGGTGAGGAAACCCGGAAAGATGATCCGGTCCATCTGCTCCTCGACATCGGAGATCACATCGGCGAACTGCGGCGGGGTCGTGTCCAACGCTGCGGCGAGCTGATCAAGGGCGGCGAGCACCGCCGATGACGCAGGACCGACCGTCTCGAGCGAATCCGGGAGGCGGTTCCTGACCGCGTCCAGGAGCGCTCGGAACGCTGACTCTTCCCATGGCACCGGATCGTCGGCGAGCGCGAGGTCGAGCGCGCAGCCGAGCACATCGTCGAGGAACTCTTGGAACGACATGTAGGGGCTCGCCGTGATCGACAGGGCAGACGTGGCACCGACAGCGGCTCGAGCCAGTGAGTCCGGGGATGGGAGGTTGATCAGGATGAGGTTCCGAAGCCCAGCCCACATCTCCTCCGCCTGCTCATCACTGCTCGCAACGAGTCGGATGGACACGGAGTCGCCCATCGCGACGAGTGCCGGGTACACGGTCACGGGGTGACCGCTCGCCGACACGACCACGGCGTCGGGAAGGGATCCGAAGTCCCACGCAACGATGCCATCACGCTCGAGTGGATGGCCCGACTCTCCGACGGCTGCCCGTGCGAGATCCCTCAGCTCCGATCGGAGCGCGGTGAGGTCGCGTCCCTCGGCGACCACCGTGCCGTCGCCCTCGACGATGCGAAACCTCGGCCAGAGGTGATCGGGGACGCGCGTCGGGTCGAAGTCATCGGGCGCGATGATGTGGCCACCAGCCCTTGTCAGCTCCCTTGCGAGGGTTTCGAGGAGTGGGCCGGACGTCGGATCGAGCCGGTCGGCGAGCTCGGCACTCGTCGCGCCGAGTGGCGCGAAACGGCGCCTGTGATCCTTGGGGAGCGAACGGAGCAGTGCATCGATCAGATCCGCACGGAATCCGGGGATCGTCCACTCGAAGACCGTCGGGTCGATCCGATCCAGTGCGGCGACTGGAATATCGACGGTCAGGCCATCGCTGTCGCTACTCGTGTCGAACTCGTACGCAAGGTCGAGGACGAGGTCGCCGTAGTCCCACTCGGCGGGGAAGGCGTCCTCGTCGACGGACGCGGCGGTCGCAGCGATCAGGTCCTCGATCGTCAGGTCGAGGAGGTCCGGTCGCTCGCTCCGCGCATCCCTCCACCACCGATCGAATGTCGCAACGGACGTGACCTCATCCGGGATGCGCAAGTCGAAGATCGCAGCGAGCTCGTCATCGGGGATGAGGAGATCCTCGCGTCGCTCCCTGGTCTCGATGTCGATGACCTCTGAGATCCGTGCCTCGTTGTGGGCGGCGAACGCGTGGTGAGTTTCCCACTCACCGGCGACGAGGGCGTGCCTTATGAACAGCCTGCGAGCCAGGTCTGGATCGAACCGGTCCAGCTGCACGACCCGGTCGCTCGAGATCGTCATCCCCAGGAGCGTGACCGTCTCGCGTGCCACGGCCGAACCCCGAGGTGCGTCCCACCACGGGTCAGAGAGCGTCCGTGTGATGAGGTGCGATCCGACCCGCTCGATCATCGCGGGATCGATCGCCGCCACGCCCGCCGCCCAGGTGCGCGTCGTGGTGACGAGTTCGGCGGCCATCACCCACTCCGGTGCGGCCTTGAAGAGGACGGATCCCGGTCGGATCGAGAAGGTCATTCCCCGCGCCCCCCGATATCCCCAGCCGTCGGGATCCTTCTTGCCCACGTGCGAGAGAATGCCTGCGAGGACCGACTCGTGGATGAGCTCCGGTGTTGAAGGCTCACGGTTCGGTGTCATGCCGAGGTCCGCCACCACCCGTCGCAGCTGGGCCCTGACGTCCTGCCATTCCCGCACGCGACGCCAATTGAGGTACTCCTTGCGACACATGGTGCGGAACTGGTTCGACGTCAGTTCGTCGCGCTGGACCCGGATGTGTGCCCACAGAGCCAGCAGCCCTGTCAGATCGGAAGCAGTGGCCATGAAACGGCGATGCATCTGATCGGCCGCTTCTTCCTTTCCTGTGGGCCGCTCCCTCGGGTCCTGGATCGCCAACGCACTGACGATGGTGAGCACCTCGTCGAGGCAGGCATTGTCGTTCCCCGCCAGGATCATCCGCCCGAGCCTCGGATCGAGGGGCAACCGGGCGAGCACCACCCCGATTGGCGTCAGCCACTTCCTGGTCCCAGGCTCGGCATCGGTGATGGCTCCGAGCTCGTGGAGCAACCCGACGCCGTCTTTGATCGAGCGGGTGTCGGGCGGTTCGATGAACGGGAACCCTTCGATGTCCCCCAACCCGAGGGCGGCCATCTGGAGCATCACGGAGGCCAGATTCGTCCGCCGGATCTCGGGATCGGTGAACTCTGGTCTGGCCTCGTGGTCATCCTCGTCGTACAGTCGGATGCAGACCCCGGGCCCGAGTCGACCGCAACGTCCCGCTCGCTGTGCCGCCGATGCCTTCGAGATCGGCTCGATCGGCAGCTGTTGGACCTTCGTGCGTCGCGAGAAACGGGAGATCCGCGCCATGCCCGTATCGACGACGTAGCGGATCCCCGGGACGGTGAGTGACGTCTCGGCGACATTGGTCGCGACGACGATCCGCCGTCCCGTGTGGGAAGCGAACACCCGGTGCTGCTCTGCGAGGGTCAGCCGCCCGAACAGCGGCAGGACCTCGGTGTGTCGAAGGCCCATCTCGGTGAGGGCATCGACAGCGTCGCGAATCTCCCGCTCGCCCGCACAGAACACGAGGACGTCCCCTTGGCCCTCGTGGGCGAGCTCGGTGACGGCGTCACAGATCGCCTGGGTCTGGTCCCTGGGCTCACCGACCCGATCGTCGAGGTTGTCGGCGAGAAGTGGTCGATATCGCACCTCGACCGGGTAGGTGCGCCCCTCGACCTCGATGACCGGCGCGCCGAAGTGCTCGGCGAAGCGTTCGGTGTCGATCGTGGCGGAGGTGATGATCACCTTGAGATCAAGGCGGCGGGGGAGGAGCTGGTGGAGGTACCCGAGGAGGAAGTCGATGTTGAGTGACCGCTCGTGGGCTTCGTCGATGATGATCGTGCTGTATCGGGAGAGGCGAGGGTCGCGTTGGAGTTCATTGAGCAGGATCCCGTCCGTCATGACCCTCACCCGAGTCGATGCGTCGACCCGATCAGTGAACCGAACCGAATACCCGACGAGGCCACCGACCTCCGCTCCGAGCTCGGAAGCCACACGCTCTGCGATGGACCGGGCTGCGATCCGGCGCGGTTGGGTGTGGCCTATGAGGCCCGAGTCTCCGAGACCTGCCTCGAGGCACATCTTGGGCAGCTGGGTGCTCTTGCCGGAACCCGTCTCTCCCGCAACGATGATGACCTGATGACGCGCCAAGGCTCCGAGGATCTCGTCCCGCCACGCGACGATGGGGAGGTCTTCGGGATACGTGATCCGGGGATGCGCCTCCGATGATCGGCTGCGCGGTGGTTCGGCCATGGTCCTGGGAGGGTAAGGAACCCTTCGAACAGCCCGCTACAACGGTGCCTTGACCGCAACGCCAGCCTTCCACACATGGGTGACCCGACTCGGCTCCCCCCACCCGGAGTTGTCGTCCAAGGGGTTGAAGTCGAGTGCGATCACGTCTGCGTCAGCACCTTCTGCGAGCCTGCCCGAGTTCGGCGCCTGTGGTCCGAGGGTCTTCGGGCCGTTCACGGTCGCCGCCGCCAAAGCCTCGAGCGCCGTCATGCCGGCGTCCTGGAGGAGCTTGATCTCGAGGCTGTTCCTCCCGTACATGTCGCCGCTGACGAAGATGTCGGTGCCCATGGCGATGGTCACCCCCTTGGCTACGGCGAGCTTCATCGCCTGTGCCTGGGCATCGGCCACGATCAAGCCCTTCTGGTACGCATAGCGCGGCAGCTTGTCGGCCTGGTGGAGGAGCTCCTCGACGACGAACCTGGTCGGCACGAGGATCGACCCGGTCTCGAGCATGAGATCGGCCGCCTCCTCGTCGAGGAACGAGCCGTGCTCGATGGTCCTGACCCCGGCGCGAAGCGCCGCCATGATCCCGGCCTTTCCGTGGCAGTGTGCGGCGACCACGCGCTCGGCACGAGCTGCCTCCTCGACGATGGCCACGAGCTCGTCGTGTGAGAACTGCTGGTGCATGGGATGGTCGACTTCCGACATCACACCACCGGATGCACAGATCTTGATGACCTTTGCGTTCTTCCTCAGGTTGATCCGGACCGCCCTGGTCACCTCCGGCACGCCGTCGCACAGCAGCCCGAGGTGGTGAACGGCATCGAGCACGTCGAGCGGGACGGCGTGGATGTCCCCGTGTCCTCCCGTGGTCGACAGGACGCGTCCTGCACCGTGGACCGTGGGGCCCGACACCTGGCCTGCTGCGATGGCGGGTTGGATGTCGAGGCCGTGGCCACCGACCTCGCGTACGGACGTCACGCCGCCCATGAGCGTGCGATGGAGGTCCACCGTGGCGCGTGCTGCCTGGACGGCGACGGATTGGGTCAGCTGTTCGACGATGTCTGGTTTGTCGATGCCGACGAAGTGCGTGTGGCAATCCCACAGACCGGGCATGGCAACGGGAACCTCGGCTTCCTCGGCGCCCGGAGTCGCAGGTGCGAGTGATCGGGGACCTGCATAGGTGATCGTCCCCCCGTCGAGGACGATGGTTGCATCCCTGATCGGCTCGCCGGAACCGGGAATCATGAGGTCGGTCTCGATTCGGACGGTCATCGTCCTCCCTTCACTGTCGCTGCACCGTACCCAGGACCGCTGCCCTGTGCCCGGACTAGTCATCTCGGGCGCGGTCCTTTGTACCTTGCCGCGCAGGGTCGTTCGACCTACGTTGTGCGTGTCGTGGTCGCCGGGGCGGTGGCTCCGATAACACGAATTCGTGGGATCGGTCGGAAGTGGTGGCTTCCGACCTCCCACGGAGGTTTGGAAGGCGGGTTCGTCGACCAGCGATTGCCCGGGGATGCCGAGTTCCACGAACCGGCGAGCCCCGGGCAATCCTGTCTTCGCCGCTCGGCGGCAACCTTTCGGTATCATGCGGGTTCCCGGAGGAACCGATGAGGAATGGCCGCGATGAACCCCACGTATCAGCCCCAAGAGGTCGAGGCGCGTTGGTACCAGGTCTGGGAGGATTCCGGTTCGTTCCGCCCGGAGCTCAATCCCGAGGGTGACCCCTACTGCATCGTCATCCCTCCGCCGAACGTCACAGGTGTCCTTCACATGGGCCACGCATTGGATCACGCGATCCAGGACGTCATCATTCGGCGCAAGCGCATGCAGGGCTTCGCCGCCCTGTGGCTCCCCGGGACCGACCACGCAGGCATCGCGACCCAAAACGTCGTCGAGCGCGAACTTCGTGACGAGGGCCTGACGCGCCACGACCTCGGTCGCGAGGCCTTCATCGAGCAGGTCTGGGCGTGGAAGGCGAAATCCGGCGGCACGATCGCCACACAGATGCGCAAGCTCGGTGACTCGACCGACTGGACGAGGGAGCGGTTCACGTTCGACGACGGCCTGAGTGCCGCTGTGAGGAGGGTCTTCGTCACGCTCTACGAAGAAGGCCTCATCTACCGGGACAACCGCATCATCAACTGGTGTCCCCGGTGCCACACGGCGCTGTCGGACATCGAGGTCGAGTATGAGGACGATCCGGGCGAGCTGACCCACATCCGGTACCCACTCAGCGACGGCAGCGGATCGATCACGGTGGCGACGACGCGCCCCGAGACCATGCTCGGTGACACGGGAATCGCCGTCCACCCCGACGACGAGCGCTATCGGGCATTCGTGGGGAAGTCCGTCACCCTTCCCCTCCTCGGCAGGGTGATCCCCGTCGTCGCAGACGACGGAGTGGAGATGGACTTCGGGACGGGCGCCGTGAAGGTCACGCCTGCACACGACCCGCTCGACTTCGAGATCGGGCAGCGTCACGGTCTCGAGCAGATCATCGTGATCGACACCGAGGCGCTCATCACACCCGCTGGTGGCCCGTTCGCAGGCATGGACCGATTCGAGGCCAGGGAAGCGGTTCGATCGGCCCTTCGGGAGATCGGTGCAATCGAGGCAATCGAGGACCACCCGCACTCCGTCGGACACTGCTCACGCTGCCATACCGTCGTCGAGCCCTTGTTGTCCCTGCAGTGGTTCGTTTCCGTCGGACCGCTGGTCCCACCTGCCATCGAGGCCGTGCGGAGCGGGCGGTCGAGGTTCATCCCGAAGCGATGGGAGAAGAACTACTTCCACTGGATGGAGAACCTCCAGGACTGGTGCATCAGCCGCCAGCTCTGGTGGGGACATCGAATCCCTGCGTGGTACTGCGACGCGTGTGGCGAGACCATCGTCTCGATGGACGACCCGACGGCGTGCACGGCGTGCGGTGTGGGCGACCTCGTCCAGGATGAGGATGTGCTCGACACGTGGTTCTCGTCAGCGCTGTGGCCGTTCACGACACTCGGCTGGCCGGATGACACACCCGATCTCGCCACGTTCTACCCGACATCGACCCTCGTCACGGGCTTCGACATCATCTTCTTCTGGGTGGCGCGGATGATGATGATGGGAACCCACTTCACGGGTGACGCGCCGTTCACCGACATCGTGATCCACGGCATGGTCCGCGACGCCGAGGGTCGAAAGATGTCGAAGTCGATGGGGAACGCGCTCGATCCCCTCGACATGATCGACCAATACGGTGCGGACAGTGTCCGGCTGGCCCTGATCCAGGCGGCCGCACCCGGTCACGACATTCCCCTCGACACCGACTGGATCGACGCATCGCGACGCTTCGGCAACAAGCTGTGGAACGCGACGAGGTTCGCGGTGGAGTTCATGGACGTCGATCGGGTGCCCACCGACGGCGGGTACCCCGACGATCCCGGACCCGAGGACCGCTGGGTTCTCGGGCGCCTCGCCGAGGTGGTCGAGGAAATGGACAGGATGATCGACGCCTATCGGCTCTCGGACGCCTACGGCATGCTGTACACCTTCGCGTGGTCCGAGGTCTTCGATTGGTACCTCGAGATGGCGAAGGTCGTCGCCAGGGACGAGGCCCGCGCAGAGGCGATGAGGGCAACCCTCGGTGTGGTCCTTCGAGACCTCCTCAAGCTCTTTCACCCCGTCATCCCGTTCGTCACCGAGGAGCTGTGGTCTCATCTCGCGGCCTCGCCGGACCTTCTGATCGCCTCGCCGTGGCCGAGCGTGCCCCGATACGATGCACCGGACGGCATGGACTCGCTCCAGGGCCTCGTCACGGATGCCCGGCGGTTCCGCACCCAGCACCAGATCCCGAAGGCCACGGATGTCCCCGTCATCGTTGCGATCGACGGCGAACCACCGGCGTGGTGGCTCAACCAGCTGGCAGCGCTCGGGGAATGCTCGCCGACGGTCGGAGTGCGTCCCGAGAGTGCCGCCGGGCATGCTCGCCTCACCGCCGCCGGTGTCGAGGGCTTCGTCCCGCTCGCGGGCCTGGTCGACGTCGAGGCAGAACGGCCGAGGATCATGAAGGCGATCGCAGGGATCGAGTCGTCGATTTCCGGGTCCCGTTCGAAGCTGTCGAATCCGAGCTTCCGCGACAAGGCACCGTCACATGTCGTCGCACAGGAGGAGGGTCGTCTCGCCGAGCTGGAGGCTGAGCTCGCCGAGCAGCAGCGACTCCTCGAGGAACTCGGCTGAATCGATGGACAGTTCCAACGTCCCTCGGGTGGCGAACCGAGCCGAAGCAGAGTCCTTCCTCGATGAGCGGATGGGTCACGGGGTGCAGCCGGGGCTCGAGCGGATCACGGGGCTCCTCGAGTACATGGGGGACCCGCACCGCACGTATCCGACGATCCACGTCGCAGGCACGAATGGCAAGACCACGGTGACGCGCATGGTCCAGCAGATCCTCGGAGCCCACGGCCTTGCGACGGGAGGCTTCACGTCACCCCACCTCGATCGAGTGGAGGAACGATTCGCGCTCCACGGTGCACCGATCGACGCCGATGCGTTCACGGACGCAGTGAGGGACATCGCATGGTTCGTCACGGGATACGAGGAGGCGTCGGGTTCGCCTGTCACCTACTTCGAGGTGACGGCGGCACTGGCCTTCTCGATCTTCGCGAACGCGACGGTCGACGTCGCCGTGATCGAGGTCGGATTGGGGGGTCGCCTCGACGCGACGAACGTAGTGGATGCCGACGTCTCGGTGATCACCGGGGTGGACATCGACCACACCGAGTACCTCGGAACGACCGTCGCGATGATCGCGGGGGAGAAGGCGGCGATCCTGAAGTCGGACGGAACCCTCGTGTCGGGTGCGCTCCCGGATGAGGCGCACGCTGTGGTGGCCGCGCGCGTTGAGGAGACGGGCTCGCGATGGGTCCGTCTCGACACAGATTTCTCCGTGCTCGAGGCCGTGGTCGGGGTCGGTGGGTGGCTGTGCACGATCTCTGGCGTGTATGACACGTACGACGACGTCTTCCTGCCGCTCCACGGCCGGCATCAGGTGGACCACCTGGCAACGGCGATCGCGTGCAGTGAGGTGTTCCTGGGCCGGGGGCTCGACACGGATCTGCTCGTGGCGGCGGCAGCCTCGGTCACCAGTCCCGGTCGGCTCGAGGTCGTCGGCAGGCGCCCCATCGTCATCCTCGACGGCGCGCACAACCGACAGGGATTCCTCGGCCTCTCGGCGACGCTCGACGAGGAGTTCCCTCCGATCCAATGGAAGCTCGTCCTCGGCCTGCGCGGCAACCGTGAGGTCAGCGACCTCCTGACCGTCCTCAAGGGCAGGGTCGACCGCGTCTACGCAACCGCAGCCATGGATCCCGCCTCGCACGATGCCGTCGAACTCGCCGAGCGCGCCGCAGCGGTCCTCGGTGTCGAGGGTTCGGCCTTCACCGATCCGCTGGAGGCGGTGGAGGCTGCGCGACTTGCAGCGGGGCCTGACGGTGGCGTCATCGTTGCTGGGTCGCTGTACCTCGTCGGCGAGGTCCATGGCGAACTTGCAGGGCCTGGCAGACGCCCTCCCGACGTGCACGTTCGCTACGACGCTCAGGCCATCCTCGATGCTACGGGAGACGAGGACGTGGAAGAGGAAGAAGACATCTACGACGGATAACCTCGGCGACCGACGCGTCCGAGGTGGTCGGCGTCAGAGAACTCCCCAGGAGCCCCACACATGGCAGTTGAGAACACCTTTGTCATGGTCAAGCCGGATGGCGTCGCTCGCGGCCTCGTCGGTGAGGTCATCACCAGGTTCGAACGCAAGAACCTCACCCTCGAGAACGTTCGCATGCTCACGATCAGTGAGGACATGGCGGGACGCCACTACGCCGAGCACACCGACAAACCCTTTTTCGGTGACCTCGTGGCTTTCATCACGTCGGGCCCTGTCGTCGCGATGGAATGGTCAGGTGAAGGCGCCATCGATGTCGCGCGAACGCTGATGGGGGTCACGAACCCCGCTCTCGCCTCGCCGGGGACGATACGTGGCGACCTCGGCCTCGAGATCACACACAACATCGTCCACGGATCCGACTCCCCGGAGAGCGCCGAGAGGGAGCTCTCCATCTTCTTCGGCTGAGGAGCGGTGCTCATGTTCCCTCCTCGCGGTGGCGGTATGCCCTTTCCCAGGGCTGATTGCCGATCGGGGAGGTACACTTGGCGCACTCCACGGCAGGTACCCATAGGATGAACAGCCTTCTCTCTTTCGCCGGGCGCGATATGGCGGTCGACCTCGGCACCGCGAACACGCTCGTGTTCGTGCGCGGCCAGGGCATCGTCCTGAACGAGCCGTCCGTCGTCGCCATCAACACGCGCGACAACAAACCGCTCGAGGTCGGCATGGCAGCGAAGCGGATGATCGGGCGCACCCCGTCATACATCCAGGCGATCCGCCCCCTTCGCGACGGGGTCATCGCCGATTTCGATGTGACGGAGAAGATGCTCCGGTACTTCATCGACAAGGTCCATACCGGCAGGTTCGCCGCACGTCCCAGGATTGTGATCTGCGTCCCTTCCGGCATCACGGCGGTCGAACGCCGGGCGGTCGAGGAGGCGGCCTACCACGCCGGAGCGAGGCGCGCCTACACCATCGAGGAGCCGATGGCGGCGGCGATCGGGGTCGGCCTCCCCGTGCACGAACCGACCGGATCGATGGTCGTCGACATCGGCGGTGGAACGACGGAGGTCGCCGTGATCTCCCTCGGTGGCATCGTGGTCTCCAAGTCGATCCGCATCGGCGGCGACGAGCTCGACGAGTCGATCATCAACTGGGTCAAGAAGGAACACAGCCTCATGCTCGGCGAGCGCACGGCTGAACAGGTGAAGATGGCGATCGGATCGGCGTGGCCGTACGCGGATGAGCCCGCAGCCGAGGTCCGTGGCCGTGACCTGATCTCCGGCTTGCCCAAGACCGTGGTCCTGTCGAGTGCCGCCATTCGCGAATCGATCGAAGAACCCGTCGAAGCGGTCGTTGACGCCGTCAAGTACACGCTCGACAAGACACCGCCGGAATTGGCGGCGGACATCATGGAACGCGGAATCGTCCTCACCGGCGGTGGAGCGTATCTCAAGGGACTCGACGTTCGCCTCGCCCACGAGACCGGCATGCCGATCGTGACGGCGGACCGACCGCTGCACAGCGTCGTCCTCGGGTCCGGAGCATGCCTGGAGGAGTTCGACGTGCTCCACGTCGTGCTCCAGTCGTCGGGCCGCGCCTAACCGGGGCCGGGACCTCCTGTGTTCCCCCAATCAGGGCGCAGACCGAACAGGACGACGATCCTGTTTCTTTCCCTGATCGCCGTTGGGTTCATGGTGGCGACGTTTGATGTCAGGTCGGAAACGAACGCGGTCGGCGACGTTCTCCGAGAAGGCACCCAGTCCGTGTTCACTCCGTTCCAGAGGGCAACTGACTGGGTCGTGAGCCCCGTCATCGGATTCGTCGACGGCGTGTCCAACCTCGCGGGCCTGCGCGATGAGAACACCCGCCTCGAGAGCCGTGTCCGCGAACTCGAGGCCCAGGTTCGCGCAACCGACGCCCTCGAGGAACAGGTGATCCAGCTCGAGTTGATCAACGGCCTCGAACTGGCGGAGCAGCTCTCGACGGTGACGGCCAGGATCCGCTCCTCGGGAGCGACACCCTTCGACAACGTCCGATACATCGACAAGGGGGCAAACGACGGCATCCTCGTCGGCCAGGCGGTCATCGACGAGGACGGGCTCATCGGCAGGGTGGACCTCGTATCGGCGAACGACGCCCGTATCCGATTGATCACAGATCCCCTCGTCTCGATCGGCGTCCGAGTGCAGTCGACGAATGAGACCGGCATCGTCTCGGGTAGGGGAGATGGGCCTCTCAGACTCGAGATGTTCCGTGCGAGCCTCCCGATTTACGAGGGGGCGCTCGTCGTCACGGATGGGTCGCGGTTCCCGCCGGGTCTCGTCGTGGGGACGGTTGCTGAGACGGCCGCGGCGGAGGTCGGCTTCGTTCTCCGTTCGATCGTCGAGCCGGCCGCCAGCCTGTCCCAGGTCGACTACGTCAAGGTCATCGTCGGGTTCTCACCGATCGATGCGGACCTAGAGAGCGGAGTCGTCCCCACATCTCCTGATCCCTCGATCGATCCGGCGGCGACGGGGGACGGCTGATGCGTCGATCACGGATCGTGATCTCGCTCATCGCAGTCGTCGTCGCCATCGTCATCCAGACAACGGTCTTTGCCGCGGGCCGAATCGAACCGTTCGGCGTCGCGCCCGCCCTCGTCATGCTCGTCCTCATCGGCGTCGCCCCTCACATTGAGGCCGAGTACCTCGTCCTCCTCGGCTTCACCGCAGGGATCCTGGTCGACCTCATCGGCTCCGGAACCCTCGGGCTCTGGGCCATGAGCTACACCGCCGTCGCGTACTTTGCGGGGCGGTTCCGGTCCCGATTCTCCGACAGCGTGTTCATGTCGCTCGTCGCGGCCTTCGCGCTCACCCTCTTCGGGGGCCTCGTATACGTGTTCCTCGGTACCCTCTTCGGACAGGAGACCGTCGGGGAACCGAACGTCGTGGCGAAGATCGTCCTCCCCGCCGTGTGGAACCTCGTACTGGCATATCCCGTCTTCTGGGCTCTGCGCTACGCATTCGCCCCTCGTGACAGGAAGTGGGCCCCGTGAACACATCGCTTCGACTCGGAGTCATCGGCGCCGTGTTCTTCGCCCTGCTCAGCCTCCTCACCCTCAGGCTGTGGACGATGCAGGTCACCGAGGTTCAGGCCTATGAGCAACGTGCGGAGAGGAACCAGGTCCGTGTCGTTCCGACGCCTGCACCCCGAGGGGACGTCTTCGACCGGAACGGCGTGAAGCTCGCAGGAACGAGATCCGCTCTCGCCGCCATCGTCGACCTCGCCCTCATCGAGGCCTCGGATCGGGAACTGCTCGCCAGGAACCTGGCGGCATTCCTCGACGTCCCTGCATCCGGGATCCTCGAGTCGATGGAGAACGACGCCCAGGGCGGTTTGCTCACCGTGGCACGCGACCTCGATGACGCCCAGGTGACGTTCCTCGTTGAACATCGGGAGCAGTTCCCCGGCGTCAGCATCATCCCCCAGCCTGTGCGCACATATCCCGAGGGCGAAACGGCCGCACACATCATCGGCTACATCGGCAGGCCGAACGAGGAGGATCTCGAGCGCGACGACGTCGGACCAAGCGACGTTGTCGGCAAGGCGGGTGTGGAACGTTCGTATGACGCCATGCTCCGTGGATCCGAAGGCATCATCCAGTATCAGGTCGACGCCCAACGCAAGGTGCTGTCCCTGGCAGGCGAGCAGGCACCAACGGCAGGGCAGAGCCTCGTGCTGACGATCGACTCGAAACTCCAACAGCAGCTCCAGGACTCCCTCCGAGACGGTCTCATCCTCGCCAGGCGTCTGGAGATGGAAGAACGGGCAGCAGAGCGTGCCTCGCAGTCGATCGGGTCCCGCATGGCCGAGGCCCTGGCAGCAGCGCGTGCGGAGGCCGCTGAGCGCGAAGCGGAGGTCGACGAGTCCACGACATCGACTGCGCCGATCGGTGTCGACGACGACGATGTCGAGTCCCCGGAGCCCGAGGCGACGGTCGATGCCGCCGAGGTGCTCGCATCCCTGTATCCGGGTCTCCCGATCGACGACCAGGGTGTCTGTGTGCCGGTCGAGCGGGTTGAGGTGCTCACGGGTGAGACCTCCGCGATCTCGGGCATCGAGCCGCGCTTCGTCCGTGTCGAGTCCATCACCGAGGTCGACGGCGAGCTCGAGGCCGTCGTGTCGATCGCCCTCGAACGGTTCACCGTCCGCGTGAACACGTCATTCGGCGGCACCCTCCAGGTGCTCGACATCACGGATGACAGGGTCATCCTGTACCACCGAGACCGGTGGTGCCCGGTGAGGTCGGTCGGGGTCATCATCGACCCGAGGGACGGATCGGTGCTTGCGATGTCGTCGTACCCGACGTATGACCCCTCGGTGTTCGTGGACGGTCTCAGCTCGGCGCAATGGGCGGCGCTCTCCACGGCGTCGGCGTTCCAGAACTTCGCGGTGCAGGGGCTGTACGCACCTGCTTCGACATACAAGACCGTCCCGTACATCCTCGCCCTCGAGGAGGACTACTACCCGCTCGACCGCGGCGTCGGCGATGTCGAGATCGGCGGGGCGACAACGGACACGAATGCAGACGGTTCCCCCGCCGAACCCGACGAACCCCTGCCGCTCACTTCCGACACGGATCCGTACAACTGTTCTGCCGAGTTCAAGTTCACCCTCAACGACGGCACCGTCCAGACAAAGCGTGACTGGAAGTGGCCCTCCGGGCACGGTCCTCTCGACCTCCACGGCGCACTCCAGGCATCGTGTGACCTGTACTTCTGGGATCTCGCGCTCCGCCTGTGGAACGAGCGCGGGGATGACTCCGGCATCGACAAGGAGAACCTCGTCCAGGCCTACTCGCGTGCCCTCGGGTTCGGTGAGCTGACGGGTATCGACCTACCGTTCGAGCGGTCCGGCCTCGTTCCTGACCGTGCCTGGTTCCGTGCAGAGCAACAGGCCGAGACGGGACGCGTGCGACCGGAGGGTGGCTGGGTCGGTGGTGACCTGATGGACCTCGCGGTTGGACAGGGAGCGATGCTCTCCACACCCCTTCAGCTCGCGAACGGCTTCGCCGCGATGGTCAACGGCGGCACTGTGTGGCAGCCGAGGGTCGTCCAGCAGGTCGTCGACTCGAGCGGCGTGGTGATCGACGAATTCCCGCGGAAAGCCCTGGGCACCGTCGACATCTCGCGGCGCACGGTGGAGATGTTGAAGGTCGACCTCCAACAGGTCGTGAACAACGCCGAGCGGGGAACCGCTCGCGCTGCGTTTGCGGACTTCGGTCCGAACGTTGAGCTCATCGGAGGCAAGACCGGCACGGGTGAGGTCATCAAGGCCGACCGGTCCGAGCGATTCCGCCAGGTCGACAACGCCTTCTTCGTGGGGATCGCTCCCATCAACAACCCGAGGTATGTGGTGTCGATCGTCGTCGAGCGAGGCGGTTCGGGCGGCCGCGTCGCAGCTCCGGTCGCGAGGCAGGTGCTCCAGTACCTCATCAATGGTCCCGAGGCTGTGACTGAGTTGTCGCCCGGATCGGACGCCGACTGATGGCCTACGCAACGACCGACAGGGTGCCCGTCTTCATCGATCGCGACAGTCCGCTTCGGCCGGATCTCGTTCTCGTGGTGACGTACCTGCTGATCTCGGCGATCGGGCTACTGATGGTGTACTCCGCCACGGCCCCCGGACTCGAGGCCCGAGGGCTTGACCCGACGAGGGATCTGAAGGAGCAGGCGATCTTCGTCGTCATCGGATTCGTCGTGTTCGGATTCGTGTCGAGCATCGATCTCACCGAGATTCGTGGTTTCGTCGGGCCCGTGTATGTGATCTCGATCGGGCTGCTCGTGTTGGTGATGACACCCCTTGGGGACAGCGCCGGCATCGCCCAGCGGTGGATCGACCTCGGCATCGTGCAATTCCAGCCGTCCGAGGTCGCGAAGATCGCCGTCGTGTTGATGCTGTCGTCGATCCTATCGATGGCCCCGACACCGCTGTCGTGGCAGACGGTCGCCCGTGCACTCGTGATCGTCGGCGTTCCGGCGGGTCTCATCTTCCTCCAGCCCGACCTCGGCACCATGCTCGTGTTTGCCTTCGTGATGCTCGTGATGCTCTTCGCAGGGGGTTCAACGCTGCGGCAGCTCGGTTTCATCGCCTTGGCGACGATCATCGGAACCGTCGGCCTGTTCCAGCTCAACCTCATCAAGGACTACCAGGTCACTCGCCTGACCGCGTTCATCGATCCCGAAGGGGCGTCACTCGACGCCGTCTACAACCAGGTTCAGTCAGAGATCGCCATCGGCTCGGGCGGCCTCCTCGGAAAGGGGCTGTTCGAGGGCACCCAGACGAACCTGCAGTTCGTACCCGTGCAGGCGAGCGACTTCATCTTCACCGCTGTTGGGGAGCAATTCGGTTTCGTTGGGAGCCTGATCGTCCTCGGCCTGTTCGGGTTGCTCTTGTTCCGCCTCCTCCTCACTGCGCTGCATGCCCGAAGCCGCTTCTCGTTCCTCGTCGTCACGGGCATCGCAGCGATGCTCGCGTTCCACGTGTTCGTCAACATCGGTATGACCGTCAGGGTCATGCCGGTGACGGGTCTCCCGTTGCCGTTCATGTCGTCGGGAGGAACCTTCTTCGTCATGATGAGCGCCGCCCTCGGCCTCGCGCACTCGGCGTGGATCCGCAGGAACATCACACTCGCGGAGCGACCGCCCGACTAGTGGAAGACGCGTGCCCGGTTGGTCAATGCACCCAGGCACCGTGTGGCCGACCGCAGCTACTACCCTGAGCGACCATGCAAAGACGGGCGGATCAGGGCTGGATCGAAGTCATCGCAGGACCGATGTTCTCGGGGAAGAGCGAGGAGCTGATCCGTCGGGTGACGCGATATCACCTCGCAAGGATCCCCACGCAGACCTTCAAGCCGGCTCTCGACACCCGATACGCAGTCGGTGAGGTCGTGTCGCACTCGCGCCTCTCGACCGTGGCCCAGCCGGTCGCCGACTCTGCGACGCTTCTTCGCTCGGTCGAGGATCGCACCGTCGTCGTCGGCATCGACGAAGGACAGTTCTTCGACGACGGGTTGGTCGAGGTCGCCGAGATGCTCGCCGGTGCGGGGAAGAACATCATCGTCGCGGGCTTGGACCTCGACTACCTGGGACGTCCGTTCGAGCCGATTCCGTCTCTCATGCTCCGAGCCGAGTATGTCACCAAAGCCCTCGCCGTGTGCCATCGATGCGGGGGCCCCGGATTGTTCACCCAGCGCGTCGTCAAGTCCGATGAGCTCGTCGTCCTTGGTGCGACTGACGCATACGAGGCCAGATGTCGGCGGTGCTACGACCCGACGGAGGCATCCCAACAAACGCTCGGCGTCATGGAGACCGACGGGTGACGCCGATCGAGAGTCACCACCTTGTGGCGGATGCTTGGTAATCTCCCCATGACGCCGCACCACCTCGTGCGGTGCAAGGTTTCCGACCCGGGACGGGGATGCACGACATCCTTTCGCTCATAGCGCTGCTCGATATGCAGCAATCCACTCTGCGATGTGTCGCATACCGCAGGATTGCCAGCCATCGCGCAGCGGGAGCCGTGCCCCCGTTCGCCCGTGATTCCCTGGACCTCGCTACCCAAGGCGGTTCCGCGCGGGAGCTCTCGGAGTCGGATCGAACACCGTCGTGCCGCGTACGGCACGCAAAGGAGTTGATCCATGGGACTCTTCAAGAAGAAGACACCCAAAGTCATCCGTGCAGGCACCAAGGACGAGATCCTCGAGGTCCGCACCGTCAATGGCGAACAGGTCACGGTCAGGCGGTCCGCCAAGGCTGAACCGCGCCAGGCTGCGTCGACCGCGACGAAGCGCAAGCCGAAGCCCCAGCGCAAGCAGGAGTCCCGCAAGCCCGATCGCACGCGCCAGGCGTCGACCCAGCGGCGGCGTCCGAAGATCGAGATCGTCGAGCCCGCAGAAAGCGCACGCAAGCAGATGCTCGTGCGCCGCAGCCCGCACCAGATCCAGATCGTCGTCCTCGAGGGCCCCGTCCTCGTCGAGCACTACGTCGCCCGTTCCGATCACACCTCGATCGTGGGGAACGTGTACCTCGGCAAGGTCCGCAACGTGCTGCCGGGGATGGAGGCGGCCTTCATCGACTTCGGTGAAGGCAAGAACGGCGTGCTGTATGCGGGCGACGTCAACTATTCCGAGTTCGACGTTGCCGGCAAGGGAAAGAGGATCGAGAACGCGCTCAAGGCCGGTGATCCGGTCCTGGTGCAGGTCGTCAAGGACGCGATGGGCCACAAGGGCGCCAGGCTCACGAACCAGATCAGCCTCGCGGGTCGGTACCTCGTCCTGGCACCGGATGAGAGCGTCCGTGGCATTTCCCGCAGGCTCCCCGACGATGAGCGTCGACGGCTCCGCGAGCTCGTCGGTGAGATGCGTCCCGACGGTACGGGGATCATCGTCCGGACCGCCGCCGAGGGCGCGACACGGGACGACATCGCAGGCGACATCGCTCGCCTGCGAGAGACCTGGGAACAGATCGAAGCCGCACGGGCGGACGCGGTCGCACCTGCTCTGATCTACCAGGAGCCGCCTCTCGTCATCAGGGTCATTCGCGAGCACTTCACCAAGGACTTCAAGCGCCTCCTCATCGATGACCGCGAGATCCATGATCAGGTTCTCGAGTACCTGGCCGGTACGGAGGCGGACCTCGTCGAGAAGGTGACGCTCTACAACGACGAGCTCGCCCTCTTCGAGCGATACCACGTCGAGGATCAACTCCGCAAGGCGCTCGATCGCAAGGTGTGGTTGCCGTCGGGAGGACACCTCGTCATCGACAGGACCGAGGCCCTCACGGTGATCGATGTCAACACCGGTCGATTCGTCGGGACCACGAACCTCGAGGAGACGGTGCTCCAGAACAACCTGGAGTCGGCTGAGGAGATCGCCCGCCAGCTCCGCCTGCGCGATATCGGGGGCATCATCGTCATCGACTTCATCGACATGGAGGACCAGAAGAACCAGGATGCCGTGCTTCTGCGGCTTCGCGAGCACCTCGCAAAGGACAAGACCCGAACGCAGGTGTTCGAGGTGTCGCACCTCGGCCTCGTGGAGATGACACGCAAGAATGTCTCGGCCGGCCTTCTCGAATCGTTCTCCGAGGTCTGCCCGCAGTGCAGCGGCAGGGGTGTCCTCCTCCACGAGGAGGCCGCTGCCACCGGCATCCCCGCCCATGACCATGGTGCCAAGGACGCGGTCGAGTAGCTGGTCTGGCGTGGCTGTTGTCGGTGGTGGCTTGCTACACTTGCCATTCGCTCCCTGAGGGGAGCGTTCAGCGCGTCGGGGCGCTCCAAGCTCCGACACCCGATATTGCACCCGAGGAATCATGTACGCGATCATCCGCGCAGGCGGCAAACAGGCGAAGGTCCGCGAAGGCGACGTGCTGTCCGTGGAGCGCATCAAGGACAAGGACACCGTGTCGTTCACGCCGCTGCTCGTCGTCTCCGACGATGGCACGGTGATCTCGGACAAGGACGCCCTCGCAAAGGCGACCGTCACTGCAGAGGTGCTCGGGGAGTCAGCGGGACCGAAGGTCGACATCTTCAAGTACAAGGCGAAGACCGGCTACCGCCGCCGCCAGGGCCACCGCCAGAAGTACACGACGATCAAGGTGACGGGCATCGCCACGGGCTCGAAGAAGGCAGCGAAGGCAGCGAAGCCCGCAGACGCCGATGACACCGAGAAGGCCGACAAGCCAGCCGCAGCCGCCAAGGCCGAGAAGCCTGCTGCGGCAACGAAGGCTGAGAAGCCTGCTGCGGCGGCCAAGAAGCCTGCTGCGGCAGCCAAGCCGAAGAAGTCCGCAAAGACCACCGAGGAGGAGTAACGATGTCGAAGACCAAGGCAGGCGGCTCAACCAAGAACGGTCGCGATTCAGCGGCCAAGCGACTCGGACCAAAGGTGTTCGACGGCCAGACCGTCAACGCAGGAGCAATCCTCGTCCGCCAGCGCGGAACCCGCATCCATCCGGGTGACAACGTCGCCCGCGGCGGCGACGACACGCTGTATGCGCTCGAGGCCGGCGTCGTCAAGTACGGCTCCCGCAAGGGACGTCGCCAGGTGTCGGTCCTCAACGACGCCTGACGTCCTCGTCCAGTCCGATCGTGAGAAGGGCGGCCCACGGGTCCGCCCTTCCTCCGTTGTCGGGGTAGGTTGACGCTCGAAGGAGGCATCACGGTGTTCGTCGATACGGTCACCATCAGAGCTCGCGGAGGCAACGGCGGCGCCGGTGTCTCTTCCTTCCTGCGTAGAAAGGGCCTGCCGAAGGGCAAACCAAACGGCGGGTCCGGAGGAGCGGGCGGTGACATCTACCTCGTCGCCGACCCCGACGTTGCGACGCTGTTGCGCTACGACCGCCATCCCGTGTGGAAGGCGGGAAACGGGACCCACGGTGAGGGCGATCTCCGACACGGCCGTCACGGCGAGGACGTCGACCTCCCCGTACCCCTCGGCACGACCGTGCGCGATGCCGACGGCGTTCTCATTGCGGACCTCGTCGAACCCGGCCAGCGGGTCCTCGTGTCGCGCGGGGGAAAGGGCGGCCGCGGGAATGCGTCCTTCGTGAGTCCCGACAGGAAGGCACCGACCTTCGCTGAGCAAGGGGAGTACGGCGAGGAAGTCGAGCTCCAGCTCGAACTCAGACTCCTCGCCGATGCTGCCCTCATCGGCTACCCGAACGCCGGCAAGTCCACCTTGATCTCGCGAGTGTCAGCCGCGAAACCGAAGATCGCTGACTACCCGTTCACCACCCTGACGCCGAACCTCGGTGTCGTGACCGTCGACGATCGTGAACTGGTCCTCGCCGACATTCCGGGGCTGATCGAGGGCGCGGCCGACGGGAAGGGCCTCGGCCACGAGTTCCTCAGGCACACGGAGCGGGCAAGGGCCCTCGTCGTCCTGCTCGACCCGTCACCGCTCCAGATCGACCCGATCGACAGGCAGCTCGAGGTCCTCGTAGGCGAACTCGAGGCCCACGATCCCGCGCTCGCCGGTCGGCCTCGCATCGTCGTGATCTCCAAATCCGATCTGGTCAGTCGAGGCGACCTGCCGACGGTCAACGTCGATGGGCCCGTGATGATGATCTCCGCCATCAACGGAGAAGGCCTCGACGAGCTCATGCACGCCGTGGCGGACCTCGTCGGGACGATCGAGCGCGCCGCTCCGACCAGGGAGGGATACGTCCTGCATCGCCCCCTGCGCGAGGACTTCACGATCCGCAGGGATGACGGTGAGTGGATCGTCGAGGGAATCGCGGCGATTCGTGCCACGAACCTGTCCGATCTGACGGAGCCGGAAGCGGCAGCGTATGTCTCGTCGAGGCTCGTCAGGTCGGGAATCGTCGGGGGACTCGTCGCAGCGGGAGCCGAGCGTGGCGACGATGTCCGGATCGGTTCGATCGTGTTCACGTTCGACCCCGACATCGACGACCCCGAGGGGTACACCTCGTGAGGCGACCTGTTGCTCCCGGCGGAACCGTCGTCGTCAAGGTCGGGTCGTCGAGCCTGACGGGGCCGACCGGTGGTATCGACGAGGCCTCGATCGCGGGCGTCGTGTCACATGTCGTCGCCCTCGTTGCCGAGGGCTACAAGCCACTTCTCGTGACCTCGGGCGCGATCGCCGCCGGTCTGCCCGCCCTCGGGAGGACTGTACGTCCGACCGACATCGCCGACCTCCAGGTCGCCGCTGCGGTCGGGCAGTCGAGGCTCATGGAACGGTATGCGGCGGGGTTCGGAGCTTCCGGGCTCACCGTGGGGCAGGTCCTGCTGACGAAGGACGTCCTCGGAAACCGCCAGCAGTACCTGAACGCACGCAGCGCCCTCACGCGCATGGTCGAACTGGGAGTCATCCCCATCGTCAACGAGAACGACACGGTCGTGGTCGACGAGGTGCGGGTCGGTGACAACGACCAGCTCGCGGCGATCACCTCCCATCTGGTGCGCGCCGACATGCTGATCATCCTGACAGACACGCCGGGGCTCTACGCGGACGACCCCCGACTCATGGAGGACGCACAGCTGCTCAGCGCCGTCAAGCACACCGACGAGGTGCTCGACCGCATCCGGTCCTCCGCGGCGAAGGGATCCCTCGGGAGTGGGGGAGTGGCGACAAAGGTGGCAGCTGCACGGATGGCGGCGTTCTCGGGAATCCCAACCGTCGTTGCACAGTCGCGAGTCCCCGACGTCGTTGCGCTGGCGGTCGAAGGCGCCGATGTCGGGACCTGGGTCGACCCGCGCCCGGAGTCCCTTCCCGCCCGGAAACTGTGGATCGCGTTCGGGCTCCCGTCGTGTGGCGTCCTGACAGTCGACGACGGCGCAGTGCTCGCCCTCGGGAAGGGCGGGCGGTCACTCCTCGGTGTCGGCGTCACCGATGTCGAAGGCAGCTTCGAACGGTCAGATGCGGTCGAGGTGAAGGACGATCACGGTGCCCTCGTGGCAAAGGGCGTGGTGCGTGTCGGTTCGGAGGAGCTGCGCTCGGGGATCGGCCAGCACAGCTCGCAGATCGGGGGAGAGGTCATCCATCGGGACGACCTCGTCGTGTTCGGCTCCCCGAATCCGGCGGGCTCAGGGTGAACCAGACGACACGGTCCGGGTACGCTGATTCGATGGACATTCCATGGTCGAGTCCGTCCGACGTGACAGCGGCGCTCGGCGCCGTCGGCTACCTCCCGGACGCACGGATCTCCCAGGTCGCGTACCTCGCAGCCGCCCTCGAGAAGCCGATCCTGGCGGAGGGCCCAGCAGGTGTGGGCAAGACCGCCCTTGCACTCGCGCTGGCCGAAGCGACAGGGCGCCGGCTCGTGCGCCTTCAGTGCTACGAGGGGCTCGACGAGGCGAAAGCCCTCTACGAGTGGGACTACCACAAGCAGCTCCTCCGGCTCCAGAGCGACGAGGGTGCGGCGTGGGACGACGTCGAAGGGGACATCTTCTCTGAGTCCTTCCTCCTCACACGTCCCCTGCTCGAGGCGATCCGATCCCCTGAACCTGTGGTACTTCTCATCGACGAGGTCGACCGTGTCGAGCTCGAGACCGAGGCGCTCCTCCTCGAGGTGCTCGATTCATTCCAGGTGACGATCCCCGAACTCGGCACGATCACGGCGACGACGCAACCCATCGTCGTCCTGACCTCCAACAACACCAGGGAGCTGTCCGAGGCCCTCAAGCGCAGGTGCCTGTACCTTCACATCCCGTACCCCTCGATCGAGAGGGAGCGCGAGATCCTCGCTGCACGCGTTCCCGACCTCCCCGAGGCGATGGCGGAGCGGATCGCCCACACCGTTGCGGCCATCAGAGGCCAGAGCCTGAGGAAGCCTCCGTCGGTCTCGGAGTCGATCGACTGGGCGCGAACGCTCCTCGCCCTTGGCATCGCCGAACTGGACGACCGCGCCACATCCGACACCCTGCACGTCCTCCTCAAGTACCAGGCAGACATCGATGCGGCGGCAAAGGAACTCTCCCTCCCTGCCGCAGGAGAGACGCCGAGCCGGTGAACTCGGTTCTGACCTCGTTCGTCGAGGAGCTCAGGGAGATCGGAATACCGGTATCGATGGTCGAGACGTTCGACGCGGCCGACGCCCTCGTCCACACCGACCTCACTGACCGCGAGAACCTCAGGGCGACGCTCGGAGCGACACTCGTGAAGGATGCGACCCACTACCACGCGTTCGATGCTGCCTTCGACGTGTACTTCGGGGGTACCGGAACGATCGCCTTGCTCGAAGGGGAACCGGAGGACTCCGACGAAGGCGTCGACGATCTTCGGGAATCTGTCGTCAGGGCGCTGCTCGAGGATGACCGAGCCACTCTCCGAAGGATCGTCGGTGCGGCCGTCGATCGATTCGCCGGCATGCAGCCCGGCCGGCCGGTGGGTGGTCGCTACTACACGTATCGTGTGATGCGCCAGCTCGACGCGGACGACCTCCTCGCGCGCCTGCTCACTGCGCTCGCCACCCCGGCTGATGTGTCGGACTTCGACGAAGCCCTCGTCCGCGATCGCGTGGAGCGAATGATCGAGGCCCTACGAGGACAAGTCGACTCGGAGGTGACAACGAGGCTCGTCGCTGACCGCGGTGCCCACGACGTCGCGGTCAGCCGCAGACTCCCGCTTCTCGAGGACATCGACCTCATGCACGCAACGCGACTCGAGATCGAGCAGATCGAACGAGTGGTCGGTCCCCTTGCCCGGAAACTGGCGACGAGGCTCTCGCAACGCAGGAGGCATGGCCGCAAGGGACGGCTCGATGTGCGGCGCACGATTCGACGCTCACTCGGACACGGAGGCGTCCTCATCGACCCGAGGTTCAAGCCGCCACGGATTGCGAAACCTGAGATCGTGATCCTGTGTGACGTGTCAGGTTCGATGGCCACCTTCGCCCGCTTCACGCTCCAGCTCACCTACGCGATCTCGACGGAGCTCAGGCGTGTTCGAGCGTTCGCCTTCATCGACGGCCTCGACGAAGTGACCGACTACTTCGCATCCGGGACGAGGTTCGCCGACGCCCTCGTGGAGATGTCCACGAAGGCCGACCTCGTCCGTCGTGACGGACACTCCGATTACGGGACGTCGTTCGCCGAGATGGTGGAGCGCCACCTCGACGCCATCACGGCTAGGACCACCCTGATCATCACGGGCGACGCGAGGAACAACTACCGGCCGACGGGCGTGCACCACCTCGC
This sequence comes from Acidimicrobiia bacterium, assembly GCA_035461905.1. GTDB lineage: Bacteria > Actinomycetota > Acidimicrobiia > Spongiisociales > UBA5794 > SZUA-442. The sequence continues at coordinate 30,360 of DATHUV010000079.1, forward strand.
AACGATGACACGAAAGGCGAGAGCGACGTTCTGGCTCAACCCCGAGCCAGAGCGATTCTGGGACACCGGTGATTCTGTCCTCGGGAGCTACCGCGACCTGTGTGACCGCGTGGAATCCGTACGCACCCTGCGCGAACTGGAACGGTTCGTCGAACGTGCCGCGCTCCCGACCGTATCGAGATCCTGAGGTTCAAGTCGACCGCTCAGGGTGTCGATACAGACATGGAACCACGCACATCTTCAATGGGGGAATGCCAGTGAACCGTGTACTAGCCGTCGACGACAGCCATGTCATGCGTCGACTCGTCGAGGTCTCCCTCGGGGAGCTCGACCTAGAGGTCGTCACCGCGGGGTCCGGAGCCGAGGCGAAGGCGGCCCTTGACGCGCACGCACCCGATCTCCTCATCCTCGATCTCGGCCTTCCTGACATGTCCGGATGGGATATCCTCGACTTCGTCCGCGAGTCGCCGTCTCTCGACGGCCTCGACGTCATCGTCCTCAGCGGGTATGACGATGTCGAGGACATCGAACGGGGACGAACGGGCAACGTGGCCAGCTACCTCGTCAAGCCGTTCCTGCCGTCTGACTTGAGACGTGCCGTCCTTGATGCCCTCGACGCCGACCGCGATCCCGAACCCCTTGGCGTGTCCGAACCCAGCTGATACGTTCACCGTGCGGCGGCGGCTCCGTGAGCCATGTTTCGCGCCGCCATCGTCGTCATCAGCATCTCCTTCCTGCCACCGGTCGGCTGCCATGGGCTCATCGCGCCAGATCCATCGGCGGTCGTACGCCGGTTCGAGCCTGCGGGTCGCTGGGCAGGTCACTGGGGCGTCGACATCGCCTCACCGGTCGGATCGGGCGTCCCGACGATCGGCGCCGGCACAGTGTCCTTCTCCGGGCGGGTGGTCGCCAACACCACCGTGACCGTCGACCATGGCGGTGGCGTTCGCTCGAGCTACTCATACCTCGGGACGATCCGCGTGGGGACCGGGGACGTCGTTCGCGCCCGGCAGGTGATCGGGATCTCTGCGGTCCATGACGGGAGGGAGGCGTTCCATCTCTCACTGCGTCACGGCGACACCTACATCGACCCGATGGTGCTCCACCGCTGCACCTCGGTCCCCGCCGGGGCGCTGTGGCTGAGCACGGACACGGACACCTATGCTCCCGCGCGTGCTCGGTCTCTTCGGCGGTACCTTCGATCCACCCCACATGGGGCATCTCGCCGTCGCGAGCGCCGCCCTCGATCAGCTCCCGATCACGAACGTCCGGTTCATCCCCGCCGGTGAGCCGTGGCAGAAGGCCGGTCGACCGGTCACAGGCACAGCGCACCGCCTCGCGATGACACGCCTCGCTGCTGCGGACGACGACCGGTTCGTCGTGGACACCGTCGAGATCGACAGGCCCGGACCGTCGTACACGATCGACACGATTCGCCACTTCGGCGATGACGTGGTCCTCATCCTCGGTGCCGACGCCGCGGCGTCCATCCCGACCTGGGACCGGAGCGAGGACCTCCTCGACATCGTCGAGATCGCCGTCATCCCGCGCCCTGGGATCGACATCGACGAGGTGATCGCAACGGTTCCCGGACGACTCAGGGCGCTGTCGATGCCGACGATCGACCTTTCGGCATCCGAAATCCGCGATCACGTCGCTTCAGGGTTCTCCCCCCGATACCTCGTCCACGATGCCGTCGCCGAGTACATCGTCGCGAATGCCCTCTACCGCTGAGGTGGGCACCGGCCGCTCTCGACGCCCTATCATGCCGTGCGAATGATCAAGTCGAGACCAACGGCGACACCTGACGCCATCGAAGCCGCGAGAGCCGCGGCCGTCGCGATCGACGACAAGAACGGCGAGGACATCCTCCTCCTCGACCTCTCCAGTCTCCTCGTCGTCACGGACGTCTTCGTCGTGGCGTCAGGGACCTCCAACCGGCACGTTCGCACCCTCGTGGAGGAGGCAGAGGAAGCCCTGAAGGCCCTCGGTAGGAGACCCCTGCGACGCGAGGGTGTCGATCACGGAGAGTGGGTGCTCATCGACTACGGCGATGTCGTCATCCACGTGTTCGACCGTCCGACACGCGCCTACTACGAGCTCGAACGCCTGTGGGCAGACGCCCCGATGATCGACTTCGAGCGGAGTCCGTCAAACATCGACGCTTGATACAATCGGCGTCCCGCAGGGGGCTGTAGCTCAGCCTGGCAGAGCACTTGACTGGCAGTCAAGGGGTCAGGGGTTCGAATCCCCTCAGCTCCACGCAAGAGAACCACGTGGCGCCGTCCTGGTCCGCCTTGAAAGCCGCCGCGTCCTTGCACCGTGCCAGAAGCAATCCTTTTCACCGCGATAGGGTGACGGCATGACTGTTCACCACGCTGACTTTGCCATTCCGGTTGTCCAGAACTTCCGATGCGAACGTCGAGCGGAGTATCGGGACGCGTGATTGCCCTTGGGTGGTGGGTGGACCCTGACGCTGTGATGGATCCCGACCACGTACCGACAGGAACGCTCTATCTCGTGGTCGACCCCACCTCGCCTCGGCCGCCGCGGCGGAAGGTCGTCGACCTGAGCGAGTCCCGTGGATTCGCGGTTGGAGGGCTCCGGTGTGGTGGTTCTCAGGTTGCGACCGCGCTTGCCGTGACGAG
>DATHUV010000080.1:0-3825 GCA_035461905.1 Acidimicrobiia bacterium
AACATCGACGCCCTCACGGTCACCGCGTCGTCGAACGACCCCAACGCTCCGATCCCGATCACGAACGCGGTTGTCCAGGCCTACGGCCAGGTCGTGTCCGAGGAAGTGCTCAAGAACGCCGAGGACACCGTTGCCGGCCTCCAGGAGTCACGTGCCGCGCTAGCGGTGCGACTCGAGGCGCTCGACGACCAGGTCGAGGAGAACCCCGACAGCAGCGTGCTGCAAGCCGAACTCCAGTCGACGAGGGCTGCCCTGGTCGACGTCGACGAGCGCATCAACTCGATCACCACGAACGCCCTGCTGTATGGATCCGGGATCCAGCTCTACGTCGAACCCCAGCCCCCAGCGATCCAGATTGCTCCACGCCCTGCACGGAACGCAGCGATCGCGTTCGTCCTCGCTTCCCTCGCCGCGGGCGCGTTCGCGTGGTGGCGGGCCGAACAGGACCAGCGGGCCGACAACAAGGACGTCCCCGCGCGCATCCTCGACGCCCCGATGCTCGCATCGGTCCCGGAATACGGCATGTCCAAGGCATGGGCGCCCGCGCCGACGATCACGCACCCCGACTCCGCCGCGGCCGAGGCGTACCACTTCGCCCTCTCGTCGCTGTCGTTCGTTCTCGACCAGAAGGGCCACAGCACCGTGGTCATCACATCAGCAGGGCCGGGGGACGGCAAGACAGTCACCACCCTCAACCTCGCGATCGCGGCGATGAAGGACGGACGTCGCCCTCTCCTCATCGACGGCGACGAGCGGATGCAGGGCCTCACGCGGCTGGCCGGGATCACCGACCACCCGTCACCGAACGGGCGTATAGGTCACGGCTACGAGTGGCCGATCACGACGGACGAGACCATCGACTTCATCGCATCGGGCCGCAACCTCGGAGCTGACATCTCCGGATACTTCCGCTCCGGTGAGTTCCGCGAGGCATTCCGCACCATCACGGATGGTCGCGACCTCGTGCTCATCGACGCACCGCCCGTCATGTCGGCGTCCGAAACCGCCGACCTGGCGTCCCAGGCCGACGGCGTCGTCCTCGTCGTCGACCGTGGCACCCCGCTCCGCCACCTCGAGGACGCGAGGGAGCGCATCGCCCTCTCCGGGACACCGATCATCGGCTACATCTTCAACCGTGCCGATGCCAGCGGGTCCAACTACTACCCCTACGGCTACGCCGCGAAGGCGGCATCGAAGGTCGACAAAGCACGCCTGACCCCGTGAAGCCCTCCCGGTCGCGAAAACCACCCATGGTCGGTGACAGCGCGAGAACCTAAGGTCTGCGGGAAGGAGGAGGTGCGATGGACTTCCAGATGGTCGCATCATTGCCCGCATCGGACATCGACCGGGCACGTTCGTGGTATCAGGAGAAGCTCGGCGTCCAACCGTCCGTGTACGAGGACGAGGGTGTCCTCATGTACATGAACGGGGACAGCGCGTTCATGGTCTACGCGTCGGAATTCGCCGGCACGAACCAGGCGACCGCGGCAGGCCTCGTTGTGGAGGACTTCGACGCGGCCCTCATGAGCCTGCGGTCATCGGGCGTGGTGTTCGAGGACTACGACTTCGGCGACGGAATGGCAACCGTCGAAGGTGTGATGACCGATCCGACGGGCCGACGTACCGCATGGTTCAAGGACTCGGAGGGCAACATCCTCGGCCTCGCCGAGAACCCGATGCCCTGAACAGCAAGGAGCGAGCGAAGCTCGCACCAATTCCGTCTCTCCCCGAGGGAGAGACGCGGAGCGACGCGACGCAGAGAGGGCCGCAGGTCACCGGCTGATCTAGCGCGCCAACTGCCTGGCGTAGAGCCTTGCGTAGAGGCCGTCGGAGGCGACGAGGTCGGCGTGGGTGCCCTCCTCGACGATGCGGCCACGGTCGATGGCGACGAGGCGGTCCGCCCTCATGACGGTCGAGAGGCGGTGGGCGATCACGATCGTGGTCCTCCCCGCCATGAGACGCTCGAGGGCCTCCTGGACAAGGGCCTCGGACTCGGCATCGAGGGAGCTGGTCGCCTCGTCGAGGATCAGGATGCGTGGGTCGGCGAGCAATGCCCTGGCGATGGCGATCCGCTGGCGTTGGCCCCCCGACAGCTTCACTCCGCGCTCGCCGACGATCGACTCGTACCCGTCGGGGAACTCGACGATGAACCGGTGGGCGTTCGCAGCCTTCGCCGCGGTGACGAGGTCGTCGTCGGATGCTCCGGGATCCGCGATCCGGAGGTTCTCGGCAATCGTGCCGGAGAACAGCTGCACCTCCTGGGGGACCGCCGCCATCCGGGACCGCAGCACGTCCACCGGATAGGACCGCACATCGAGCCCGTCGACCTCGACCGACCCTGAGTCGACGTCGTAGAAGCGGGGCACGAGCTGGACGATCGTTGACTTCCCCGCACCCGATGGCCCGACGAGGGCAACGACCTCCCCCGGCTGGACGTCGAGATCGATGTCGTGCAGGACGGTCGCCTCCCTGCCCTCGTAGGCGAACTCGACGCCGCTGAACCTCACGGATCCGCTCGGTGCCGGGAGCAGTGCCGCATCGATGGTGGTCTCGGGGAGCTCCGGGTCCGCTCCGAGCAGCTCGAAGATACGGCGTGACGACCCGAGCGCCTCCTGGATCTCCCCGTAGAGGCCCGTGAAAGAACCGAGGGCACCGGCAATGGTGAGCGTGTAGAGCATGAACGAGATCAGCTCACCGGGGGTGAGTGAGCCGCCAGCGACCAGGCGCCCCCCGATCCACAGGACGAGCGCGAGGGTGGCGAACCCCACGAACGTCACGAGCGGGACGAACAGTGCCCGCATCCTGGCCCTGCGCCGTGCCACCGCGTACGAGGCGACCACCTCCGCGTCGTAGTCGGCAGAGAGGCGGTCCTCGGCGTTGAACCACTTGACGACCCGCACGGACGAGATGCTCTCCTCCGCCAGGGCGTTGGCCGAGGCGAGCTGGTCGTGGTACTCCGTCGAGAGGAGCCGCAGCCGCCGCCCGAACAACGCCGCAGCGAGGACGATGACCGGGAGGAACGTGAGGATGCTCAGGGACAGGACGGGGCTGATCACCACAGCGAGGGCGACACCCCCGACGAGGGTGATGGCCTGGGACAGGGTCCGCCCGAGGGCGTCCGACACGATGCTCTGGACGACGACGACGTCAGAGGTGAGCCGTGACGTGAGGTCCCCGGTGTGGCGCTCGTCGAAGAACGGGACGGGCAGGCGGACCACCCTGTCGAACACCGTCCGGCGCAGGTCGGCCACCACGCCCTCGCCGACGACAGCCAGGTTGTACGTCCTGGCGTAGTTGAAGACGGCCTGGACGGCGAAGATCGCGAGCAGCCCGATCGCATACAGGTTGAGCTGGGACGTGTCGGCGTTCTCGGGATCGATGAAGGCCGTATCGACGAGCGTGCCGATCACGAGCGGGAAGATCAAACCGAGGCCTGCAGCGACGACCACCGCAGCCGTGCCGAGGATCAACCTGACCCGGTACGGGCGTGCAAACCCGTACAACCGCCGTATCTGGCGTGCCTGGGTTCCGAGGGAGGCGCGTTCAGCCACGGGACGATGGTAGGACCGGCTCATCGCCCGACCGTCCCGCAACTTCCCGTGAGCGGCCGCTCCCGCCGCTGCCCGGATAGCCGAAGTTCCACAGGACAAATATCTCGAGGACTGTGTCATCCGACGATCCGCTCCGCTCCGTAAATGGAACAGCTGAGGGCTGACATAAGGAGTACACACATGCGACGGATCATGCTGCTGGCGATCGTGGCACTGTTGGCGATGGCGACGCTCGCCCCCGCGGCGATCGCTGCCGAGGAAGGCAACTTCGACC
>DATHUV010000081.1:0-21274 GCA_035461905.1 Acidimicrobiia bacterium
CGCGTTCTACACCTCGTTCATTGCTTCTGCGATCGCGGTGGTGCTCCTCATCGCCCCGAGCGCTCACCAGCGGATGAGGGCTCCCCAAACCGGTGTCAAGAGGCGTTCGCGGGCACACCTCCTGTTCACCGTTCGCATGACGATCGTCGGTACCGTCGCCTTCGCGGTGGCCCTCGGCTCAACCGTCTACCTCGTCACGGCGCTGTTTCTCGAGCAGCGTGCCGCGGCCATCGGCACGAGCCTCATCGCCGCGCTGGTGGCGTGGGCGTGGTTCTACGTTCCCCTAGTCCGCTTCCGTCGTGATTGACGGGTATCGAGGCGTCGGCGCCGCCTCTCTGTGAGGCGCTCTCACTCGGGTGAGCTTTCGGGATTGCGCCACACGATGAGCGCTGACCAGCCGTCGGTCTCCTCATCGGCGAGATAGTTCTCCAGGGCGCCGACGAGTTCGAATCCCTGATCAATCTGGAAGCTGAGCGTTGCGTCGTAGATCCGGCCACTTCGCACTGCGTCGATGTATTCGTGAGCGGTCATCTCGTGTTTGTGGGCGCCGAAGCCGTGGAGGTGGCCGCCCGCGACGATCCCTGCCTTGCCGAGCGAGCGAACGAGCTCCTTGCGAAGCCTGTACAGAGTGCCCCCGATCCCGCGACGGCGGTATCCGGGGTGGACGGCGATGTCGGTTCCGTAGTACCAGGATCCGTTCGGATCGTGGTTCCCGCACTGGTGTTCACCCGTGATGCCGATGATCGTGTGCTGGTAGTCATCGAAGTCGAAATCGAGGAGGATGCCTGCTCCCTGGCCGACGACGGTGTCGCCGTCGAGACACACGAAGAACCCCTCGGGAAAGGTCTCGGAGTACGCGAGGATGTCGTCCTCCGTCAGCAGTTCGTCGGGATCAGCGGTGGGGAAGGCGAGCCGCTCGAGCTGCGCGCACCGTCGTGCGAGCGAGGCGTCGAGGTTCGTATAGGTGAGCTCGGTCATCGATCGTCGAGTGAGAAGTGCTCGAAGTCGTTGTCGGAGGGCACGCCCCAGCATGCCCACAGGTCCCCCGTCCCTGGCCGCATGATCATGGCGCCCGAGCTCTCGTAATCGAACGGTGGCGCGGGACGGCGACAGATCGACCCCTCGTCACGCAGGAGCTCCATCATCTCGTCGACCGTGTACGGCCCTTCGTGATCGAGGGCCGCTTCGGCGTGGTCGAGGCGCGCTTTCGAGGAGCGATCCAGCTCCGCGGGCCGGACTGCCTCCACCGCCTGCGTCGACGGTACGAGACAGTGGTTGGTGTGGACGAGGGCGTCGCGATCGAGCGCATCCACATGGCGCACGCTCGCTGTCGCCTCGATGGAGGCACCGCGGCCGTGCCGATCGAGAACGAGGAAGTTGTGGCCACCCGCCAGGGGTGCGTCGAGGATCGCGGCGATCGCGGCATCGAACGTCGTCGCGGCGAGGGCCTTGCGAACGACGAAGGGCCAGGTCACACCGAGCGCGCCGTCGGTCATCGTCAGGTTGTTGATCCCGACGGCGATGCCGGCCTCGTTCATGCCGATCTGGCCGACCGTTCCGTGGGTCGTGAACACGAGCGACCTGGGAGCGCCGTTCGGTTGGACGTCGAACATGAAGACGTGCGGCGTAGCGGATGCGTGCATGTCCCAGGTCTGGGCGAGGAAGCCGTGGCCGTCCGACCGGGCGTCGGGTGTGATGACGGCGGTGCAGGTGTCCTCGACGGCCGAGCCATGAGCGAAACGCCGGACCGTGTCGATGAAGTCCGTGTATCCCCCCACGATGACGGCTTCGGCAGGCGAGATTCCCGCTGCATCCGCCATGGCAGCCATCTCGACGAAGAGATCCTCGTCGTACGCACGGTGGGCGTCGAGCATCGCTTGGGCGATGGCGACGACGCCGGCCCTGTCGAGATCGGTTCCGGTCCTCGACAGTCGAACCCTGTCCTCCATGTAGCTTCGGATGTCCGAGGCGAAGGCCGATCCGTGGGCGGATCCGATGGCCTCGGGTGTACCGGAGGCCACGAGCGTGACGAGGCGGTTCATCGTGTGAGTCCTCCGATGTATCTCGTCTGCGGTTCGAGGTACTCGAGGAGGCCCTCCGTTCCCGATTCCCGCCCGAGTCCCGACCGCTTGACCCCGCCGAACGGGGCCTCCGCCGCCACGGGGTACCAGTCGTTGATACCGACCATGCCGAACTCGAGCTCGTCCGCCACGGTGAACGCGGTCGCGAGGTCGGTCGTCCACACGAACGCGGACAGCCCATCCTCCACGGAGTTCGCGATCACCAGTGCCTCGTCCACGTCTGCGAAGGTCGTGATGGGGAGGACCGGCCCGAACACCTCCTCGGTCATGACCGGGGTGCCAGCCAGGTCCCCCGTGATCACGGTCGGTGCGAAGAAGAACCCCGAGCCGTCGAGGCGGGTCCCACCGGTCGTGACACGACCCCCAGTGTCGACGGATTCGGAAACGATGCGGTCGATCCGATCGCGCTGTACCTCGTTGATGATTGGGCCCACGTCGGTCGCTCGAAGTGCGGGATCCCCGACGACGAGGGCAGCAGTTCGCTCGGTGGCGAGCTCGATGAACCGCGGGGCGATCGACTCGTGCACGATGAACCGCTGCGGCGCGATGCACGCCTGCCCGCCGTTGCGGTACTTCGCCGTGACGCCGCCCGCGACGACGGCTGAGAGGTCCGCAACGTCAGGCATGACGATCACGGGGGCGTTGCCTCCGAGCTCGAGGGACAACTTCGTGATCGTCCGTGATGCACCGTCCATGAGGATCCTGCCGACACGCGAGGAGCCCGTGAACTGCATCTTTCGGACCCGTCCATCGTCGAGCATGGTCTGGGCAATCGCCCCGGCGTCGCCATTGACCACGTTGATCACGCCAGCCGGGACTCCGGCATCGGTGAGGGCTTGGCCATACGCGAACGCAGACCGCGGCGTGTACTCGCTCGGACGCACGACCACCGTGCACCCCGCGGCGAGCGCAGACGATGCAGCACGGTTCACGTTGTAGATGGGGAAGTTCCACGCGGCGATCACGCCGACGACGCCGACCGGCGAGTACGTGACCTCGATCCTCCGTCCGGGCACCTTCGACGGGATGATCCGCCCGCCGAGACGTGTTGCCTCGGTGGCTGCGAAGCGCAGATAGCTCGGCGCGGACAGCCACTCGGCCCTGGATTGTGCGATGGGCTTGCCCGACTCCTCAGTCGTGATGACGGCGAGTTCGTCGGCTCTGGCGGCGATCAGGTCTGCAGCCTCCATGAGGATCTCGGCCCTTGCGAACGGGCCGAGGCTGCGCCAGTCCGGGAGTGCCGTCGATGCCGCATCGATGGCGGCCCCTGCATCCTCGCCACCGCCGTACGCAACCTGGTCGATGACCGATCCCGTCGCCGGATCGACGAGGTCCCGCGTCCCACCGGCCAGCGCGTCGACCCAATTGCCGGCGATCAGTTGTTTGGTGTGTTGCATATTACATCTCGATCGAATCGTTGAACCTACAGGATCGTATCAGTTGCGATCGACACTGTCACACGCCATACTGCCGAGAATCAGCCGGTTCGCAATGGATTCGGTTGCGAGAGACGTGGGAAGGCATCGACCGTTGCGCTCGAGGGCATCCATCAGGCATCCGCTGTTCGACCTCCCTATGCTGTCGGCACTTTGCGGGCTGGCATGACGATCGGTGGAAGGCAATGAGCGAGGCGGTACAGCTTTCGGAGGTGTCAAAGCACTTCGGCGACCTCGTTGCCGTCGATGCCCTCGACCTCGACATCCATGACGGCGAGTTCTTCTCCCTCCTGGGTCCTTCCGGGTGCGGGAAGACGACGACACTCCGCATGATCGCCGGTTTCGAGTATCCGACGTCGGGGTCCCTGAAGATCCACGGCAAGGAGATGGGTCTGCTGCCCCCGAACAAGCGGCCCGTCAACACCGTCTTCCAGTCCTATGCGCTGTTCCCGCACATGACGATCAAGGAGAACGTTGCGTTCGGCCTCCTGATGCGAAGGGTCGAGGCATCCGAGATCGAGCGTCGCACGATGCGTGTGCTCGAGCTGGTTCGACTCGCCGATCGCGTCGATGCGAAACCCGAACAACTCTCAGGGGGTCAGCGCCAGCGGATCGCCCTCGCCCGGGCCTTGGTCAATGAGCCGGAGGTCCTCCTCCTCGACGAGCCGCTCGGTGCCCTCGATCTCAAGCTTCGACAATCGATGCAGATCGAGCTCAAGGAGCTCCAGCATCGGGTCGGCATCACCTTCATCTACGTCACCCACGATCAGCAGGAAGCGCTCACCATGAGCGACCGGATCGGCGTGATGAGTGAGGGCAAGCTGCTCCAGGTCGACTCGCCACAGGACCTCTATGACCATCCCCGCACGAGGTTCGTCGCCGACTTCATAGGGGAGATCAACCTCCTCCCGGCGAAGGTGGTCGACTCGAGCATGGTGGAGCTCGCAGGGGCGAACAAGATCCGTGCGAGGACAGACCTCCCGAACGGTGAGGACATCACGATCGGCATCCGCCCCGAGCGGCTCACACTCCACACCATCGAGGAGGGCGCCCCTGCGGACCGCAACGCCGTCGAGGGCACGGTCTTCCGGCGCATCTACCACGGCGACTTCTTCTTCTACGACATCCAGACGACGGCGGGGATCCTCGAGGTGAAGGAAGAGAACCGGCCCTCGGTGGCAACGCATGACGAGGGTGAACGTGTGGTTGCATCTTGGAATCCGGAGGCGACGACGGTCGTCGGCGCATGACGGCACCGATCGACACCGTGACCGAGGAGGTCGCTGCCGTCACCCCGGAACTCGAACGGGATGCGGCAAGGGCCGACTCGCGCCGTGGACTGTTCATCGCCCTCCCGTCCCTCGTCTATCTCGTCCTCTTCTTCGCCATTCCGCTCGTCATCGTCGTCGTCTACTCGTTCGCAACGAGGAGTTCAACCGGTCTCACCTTGTTGGAGGGGTGGAACCTCGACAGCTATCGCAGGCTGTTCGATCCCCTCGTTGCCGAGATCGCGTTCCGGTCGTTGGTCATGGCGACCGCCACGACCCTCATCTGCCTCGTGCTCTCGTATCCACTCGCCTACTTCATGGCGACCCGGAGCGCTCGCACCCGCAACATCCTCCTCGTGCTCGTGATGATCCCGTTCTGGTCCAACTTCCTCGTGCGGACGTACGCATGGCGCGTCCTCCTCGGAAGCGATGGTCCTCTGTCCCAGTTGTCCGAGGCCCTCGGTGGTGAACCGATCCGCATCCTGTTCACGAACTACGCGGTCCTGATCGGTCTCGTCTACGGCTTCCTCCCCTTCATGGTCCTGCCGCTGTACGCCGCGTTGGAGCGCATGGACTGGAGCCTCGTGGAAGCGGCGAGGGACCTCTACGCCTCCGGCTGGCGTTCCTTCAGCAAGGTGACGTTCCCCCTCTCCATGCCGGGGGTCATCGCAGGATCCATCCTCGTCTTCATCCCGACGCTCGGCGCCTACGTCACGCCCGCGATCCTCGGTGGCGCACGCACGACGCTCCTCGGCGATTACATCGTCAGCCAGTTCCTGGCGGCGCGGAACCAACCGTTCGGATCGGCACTCTCTGTTGCCGTTATGGCCGTGATGTTGATCGCAACGATCATCTACTTCCGCAGGGGGGCGAGAACGCTGTGAGCGTCGGTGTGCGACCCAAGAGCGCAACGGACCGCCTGTTGACCGGTCACGCGTGGCTGGTGTTCGCCTTCCTCTACGCACCGATCGTCGTACTCACGGTGTTCTCGTTCAATGCGAACGACCGTGTCGGTGTGTGGTCGGAGTTCTCGTTTCGCTGGTACGGCGAGATGTTCCAGAACGCCGCGGTCATGGGTGCGCTTCGGAACTCGATCATCGTCGCGATCATCTCGACGACGATCTCGACAATCCTCGGAACGGCGACGGCGGTTGCCCTCGAGCGATACCGATTCCGTGGCCAGCGGACCTACGACGGACTCGTGTACCTGCCCGTCATCATTCCCGACGTGACCATGGCGGTCATGATGTTGCTGTTCTTCGCCGCAGCGTTTCGGATGATCTCTGGGTTCGGGCCGACGCTCGAATTCGGTCTCACGACGATCTCCCTCAGCCACATCGCCTTCAGCATCTCCTTCGTGGCGATCGTGGTGCGCGCCCGCCTCAGCCAGCTCGATCCAACCTACGAGGAGGCAGCCGCAGACCTCTACGCGGATCGTTGGCAGACGTTCAGGCGGGTGACCCTTCCGCTGATCGCACCAGCCGTTGCCGGTGGTGCACTCCTCGCACTCACCCTGTCCCTCGACGACGTCGTCGTGACCAGCTTCGTAGCAGGTCCCGGATCGACGACACTCCCCGTCTACGTCTTCGGTTTGGTCCGGCGTGGTGTCACGCCACTGATCAATGCAGTGTCAGTACTCATGCTGACCGCTTCAATGGTGTTGATCGCAATCTCCCTGGTGTTCCAACGCGACCGTGGTGGGCGATCCTCGTCGACCGGAACGTGACGTGGGTGGCGTCGGAACCAGGGAGAGACACTCAACCGAAAGAGGGAGACGAACATGATGAAGAAGGCACTGGTGCTGCTTGCGGTCCTCGCCGTGGTGGCGAGCGCGTGCGGCAGCGACGGAGGCGACACGGTCGCCGCAGGTGACTGCGGAGTCGGCCAGATCGATGGGGACCTGAACCTGTACAACTGGTCCGAGTACATGGATCCGTCCCTGATCGAGGCGTTCGAGGCCGAGTACGACGTCGACGTGATCGAGTCGTTCTACGAGTCGAACGAGGCGATGATCTCCCAGATCCAGAGCGGCGTGTCCTATGACGTGATCGTGCCGTCGGACTACATGGTGAACATCATGATCCAGGAGGGGCTGCTCGTCGAGCTCAACAAGGACGCCATTCCGAACTTCGTGAACATGGATCCGCAGTTCACCTCACAGCCGTATGACGATGGTGCGAGGTTCTCGGCCGCCTACCAGTACGGAACGACAGGTCTCGGGGTGAACACCGCGCTCGTGGGCGACGACTTCCCACGGAGTTGGGCACTCCTCTTCGATCCAACCCTGACAGCCAACTTCCCCGGTGGTGTGTCGGTGCTCAACGACCCTCGGGAGACGATGGGCGCGGCACTGTCGTACCTCGGCTATTCACTCAACGACACGACGATCGAGCACCTCGACGAGGCCGTGGCCGTCATCCAGGCAGCCAAGGCGAACATCGCAACGTTCGACTCTGACCAGTACTCCACGGCACTCGCCACCGGTGAGGTTGCCGTCGCCCACGGGTACTCCGGCAACATGATCGTCGGCATGGGTGAGGCCGACAACCCGGACGACTTCGTGTACGTCCTCCCCGAGGAGGGTGCAACGCTGTGGATCGACAACATGGCGATCCCGACCAACGCGAGGTCCGTGTGCACGGCGCACACGTTCATCGACTTCATCCTCGATGCAGAGAACGGTGCAACGTTGACGAACTGGAACTACTACGGCAGCCCGAACGCCGCATCGGCTCCGATGCTCGATCAGGAAGTCGTCGACTTCTATGCGGAGACGGCGTCTGCCGAGCTCGAGGTGATCGAGGACCAGGGCGACTATGAGATCAACTACACCGACAAGTTCGCCGAGGCGCGTAGCTGATCACGGATGATCGATCGGGGTGGGCGGTTCTCGGACCGCCCACCCCCTTCGTGGAGGTGGGATGGCTCACGAGAACTTCATCGGGGGATCATGGGTCCCGGCGCGTGATGGCTCGGTCGACGAGGTCGTGAACCCCGCGACGGGTGAGTCCATCGGCACCGCTCCCTCCAGCGGTGTCGGGGACGTCGACGACGCCGTGCGTGCTGCGAAGGGGGCATTCGCCGATTGGTCGGCGCTCACGCCGCGGAGGCGATCCGAACTTCTCCATGTCGTTGCGGACCGCATCGAGGACGACATCGCAGAGCTGTCGCGCATCGAATGCGAGAACGTCGGGAAGCCGGTTTCCATCGTGGAGTCCGAAATGGACCTCACCGTCGACAACTGGCGCTTCTTCGCATCCGCTGGCCGGTTCCTCGAGGGCAAGGCGGCAGGTGAGTACATGGACGGGTACACGTCGTTCGTGCGGCGCGACCCGATCGGGGTGGTCGCTTCCATTGCGCCGTGGAACTATCCGCTCAACATGGCGACCTGGAAGCTCGGACCTGCCCTCGCCGCTGGGAACACCGTCGTGCTCAAGCCGTCGGAGTTGACGCCGTACACGGTGTTGCGACTTGCCGAGCTGGTCGAGGACGTCCTGCCCCCCGGCGTGCTGAACATCGTGTGCGGCGATGGCCCCAAGGCTGGGGTTCCGCTCGTCGTGCACCCGGACGTTGCGATGGTCTCGCTGACGGGAAGTGTTGCTGCGGGCAAGTCCGTTGCGCGGGCGGCAAGCGACAGTCTCAAGCGCGTCCACCTCGAACTCGGTGGCAAGGCGCCCGTCGTCGTGTTCGACGATGCCGACGTCGAAGCCCTCGTGGCCAACCTGAAGGGCAACAGCTTCTACAACTCTGGTCAGGATTGCACGGCACCGTGCCGCGTCATCGCAGGGCCACGCGTGCACGACGATGTGGTCGATGGACTCACCGAAGCCGCGGCGTCCGTGACGGTGGGGGATCCTTTCGACGATCGGACGGACATGGGTCCCGTCGTTTCGGCGGCACAACTCGACCGGGTCGCGGGATTCGTCGAGAGGGCCGTGGATGCGGGTGCGACCGTCACGACAGGAGGCGAGCGCCTCGGGGGACCCGGGTTCTTCTACGAGCCGTCGATCGTCGTGGGGGCGGACCAGCACTCGGAGATCATCCAGAGGGAAGTGTTCGGCCCCGTCGTGACCGTCCAGCGTGCTTCCACGGACGACGAGTTGATCGCATGGGCGAACGACGTCGACTTCGGCCTCGCGGCGAGTGTGTGGACCCGCGACGTCGGAAGGGCAATGCGGGCGACGAGCGGGCTCCAGTTCGGGACGGTGTGGGTGAACGACCACATCCCGATCATCAGCGAGATGCCCCATGGAGGGTTCAAGCAGTCCGGCTACGGCAAGGACATGTCGATGTACGCCGTCGAGCATTACACAGAGGTCAAGCACGTGATGGTGAAGCACTGACGTGAGTTGGGCCTCCGACGCACTCTCCGGCGCAAAGCCGTCCGTCTTCTGGGTCGATGACCTCGGGAGCTACGATCGGTCGCCGGTCCTCACCGGATCGGCGACGGCGGATCTCGTGATCGTCGGTGCCGGCTTCACCGGCCTGTGGGCGGCGAACATCGCAATCGAGGCTGATCCCACGAGGTCGATCGTCGTTGTCGAGGCCGAGCGAGCGGGCCACGGCGCCAGCTCACGCAACGGCGGGTTCCTCGAGGCCTCGCTCACCCACGGTGCGGGCAACGGCGTTTCACGTTGGCCGAGCGAGATGGGCACCATCGAACGCCTGGCAGACGTCAACTATCGGGCGATCATCGAATTCGTGGAGCGCCACGGACTCGACGTGGGACTCGAACAGACGGGCGTCATGCACGTCGCTTCCCAGCCATGGCACCTGGAAGAGCTCGAGAGCATCGCGGCCGTCCTCACCAGGAGCGGTGAACCCTTCATCACCATGGACCGAGTCATGGTGCAGGAGGTACTGCGCTCCCCGACATACGTCGGAGCGCTCAAGGAGCCCACTGGCACCTCGATCATCCATCCCGCGAAGCTGGTCATGGGCTTGCGGTCGGTTGCCGAGGAAGCGGGGGTGAGGGTCTTCGATCGGTCGCCGGTGACCAGCATCGATAGGGACGGCAGGATGCTGAAGGTCTCGACCGAGCACGGCGCGGTGTCGGCCCGGAAGGTCATCGTCGCGACGAACGCATACGCACAGCCGATCCGAAGGATGCGCCGCTACGTCGTGCCCGTGTACGACTACGTGCTCATGACCGAGCCACTCTCCGTGGATCAGATGGCAGCGATCGGCTGGGATGGCCGAGAGGCGATATCAGACGTCAGCAACCAGTTCCACTACTACCGGCTGACGTCGGACAACCGCATCCTGTGGGGCGGGTACGACGCCGTGTACCGGTACGGGAACGCCATCGGCGATCGCTACGACCAGGCAGGGGACACCCATGCGCTGCTCGCAGACCACTTCTTCACGACCTTCCCCCAACTCGAGGGCCTGCGTTTCTCACACAAGTGGGCGGGACCCATCGGCACCACGACACGATTCACGGCGACGTGGGGGCGGTCCCACGACGACGACGTCGTGTGGGTCGGCGGCTACACGGGTCTCGGGGTAGGGGCGAGCAGGTTCGGCGCACAGGTCGCCCTCGACCTCGTCGATGGGATCGACACGGAACGTACGCAGCTCGAGATGGTGCGAAGGAAGCCGCTTCCCTTCCCGCCGGAGCCGATCCGGTACCTCGGGATCTCGATGACTCGCCGCGCCCTCGCTCGCTCCGACGACAACGAAGGCAGACGAGGACCCTGGCTCAGGCTCCTCGACCGCCTCGGAATGGGGTTCGACTCCTGATCCCGGGAGCAGAGGTCAGCGGGTGCCCCAGTCGTAGGTCTGCTTCTCGAGACGCAGGTACGTGAAGATCTCCGTGCTGGTGATGGTCTCGATGGAGCGCACCCGATTCATCGTCTCGATGAGGCGGTTCATGTTCTCGGCAACGACTTCGACGAGGATGTCGAACCTACCTGCGACGATGACGACGTAGTCGACCGCGTCGATGGCACCGATGGCGCGAGCTGCCTCCTCGAGGTCGCCCTCGACCTTGATACCCGCCATCGCCTGAACGGTGAAGCCCAGCGTCATCGGGTCGGTGACTGCGACGATCTGCATCACACCCTGGTCGATGAGGTGGAGGACCCGCTGGCGCACCGCTGCGGGTGACAGGCCGACCTTCGGTCCGAGGGTGGAGAAGGGCATCCTGCCATCGTCCTGGAGGAGACTGATGATCTCCTTGTCAGTGTCGTCGAGCTTCATGCGGCGCCGGCGGGTGCCAGGGCCTCGCGCACGATCGGGTGGGTGATCTCGCCGTCGCGCGTGTTGATGCCCGATGCGAGTTCCGGCCGGATTGCGACGGCGCCATCCACCCCGAGGGTCGCGAGGGCCACCAGGTACGGCGTCGTCACGTTCGTGAGGGCGAACGTCGAGGTTCGCGGGACAGCTCCCGGCATGTTGCCGACGGCGTAGTGGACGACGTCGTGGACCACGAACGTCGGCTCGTGGTGGGACGTCTCGCGGCTCGTCTCGACGCAGCCTCCCTGGTCGATGGCGACGTCGACGATCACCGCGCCGCGCTGCATCATGCGCACGTGGTCCTCGGTGATGACGCGAGGCGCCTTCGCTCCGGGTACGAGCACAGCGCCGACGACGAGGTCGGCGGTTGCGATCGACTCGGCGACCGAGGTCCGGTTGCTCGCGAGGAGGGTCATGCGACCAAAGACGAGGTCGTCGAGCTCGCGGAGGCGATTCACGTCGATGTCGAGGATCGTGACGTGGGCTCCCATCCCACCTGCGATCTTCGCTGCGTTCCACCCGACATGGCCACCACCGATGATGACGACGTTCGCCGGCGCCACCCCGGGCACTCCGCCGAGCATCGTCCCCCGTCCTCCCTTTGGTGCCTCGAGATGGGACGCGCCTGCCTGGATGGAGAGGCGGCCCGCCACCTCGCTCATGGGGGCGAGGAGGGGGAGATCGCCGTTGAGCTCCACCGTCTCGTAGGCGATCGCCGTGGTTCCGGCGGCGAGGAGAGCGTCAGCGACCCTCGGGTAGGCCGCGAGGTGGAGATAGGTGTACAGCGTCAGGTCGTTGCGCAACAAGGTGAACTCCGACACCTGAGGCTCCTTGACCTTGCAGACGATGTCCGCAGACCACGCATCCTCCGCGCTCGGGACGATCGTCGCACCCGCAGCCACATACTCATCATCGCCGATCGCCGATCCCTCGCCCGCCCCTGCCTGGACGAGGACCTGCACCCCGCGCGACGTGAGCTCCTCCGCCCCCGCGGAGGTGAGCCCGACCCTGCGCTCGTCCGGCTTGATCTCGGTCGGTACTCCAACCGTTGTCATGCGTTCATCTCCGACCATGCCCTGTCGAGAGCCTCCCGGGAGATGCGCACGATCTCGTCGAACTCGTCAGGTCCCGCGATGAGAGGAGGCGAGTACTGCAGGATGGGAGCGCCGCGACCGTCTGCCCTCGCGATCATGCCGAGTTCGAGGAGGAGGGGCTTGAGCAGTCCGACGATCTCCGTCGCCTCCTCCCTCGAGAAGTGCACGCCGTTGTCGGGGTCCTTCTGCAGTTCGATCGCATAGAAGTAGCCGGCACCGCGGACCTCCGCGGCAATCGGGTGATCGAGGAGTGTCTCGAGCTTGGATCGGAACAGACTCTCGTGTGCCGCAGCATGCTCGACGATGCCCTCCGCCTCCATGGCCTCGATGTTGGCAAGGGCGACCGCGCACGAAACGGGGTGGCCACCGAACGTGATGCCATGCCAGACGATGTCATCGCTCGCCCGGATCGCCTCGGCGATGAAGGGACGGGTGATGACACCTCCGAGCGGTGCGTATCCCGATGTCGCTCCCTTGGCGAACGTGATCATGTCGGGCACGTAGCCGAACTTCTGCCCACCGAACCACGTCCCGAGTCTTCCGAAGGCGCAGATGACCTCGTCGCTCACGAGCAGGATGCCGTATCGGTCACAGATCTCGCGAACTTGCTGCCAGTACCCCTCATAGGGAACGAAGCAGCCTCCGGAGTTCTGGACGGGTTCGAGGAACACCGCTGCGACGGTCCCCGGACCCTCGGCCAGGATCGCCTCCTCGATCTCGTCGGCGGCTCTGGGATTGTCGGTCGTCGACACGTGCGTCACGAGGTGGTTGAGCATGGGCTCGAAGGGTGCGCGAATGGGCGGGATGCTCGTGATCGACAGGGCGCCGAGCGTGGTCCCGTGGTATGCGGTCTTCCGTGCGATCACCTTCATGCGGTCGGGCTCGCCGTTCGCGAGGTGGTACTGGCGTGCGAGTTTCCAGGCAGACTCGACGGCTTCCGAGCCCCCTGCGGTGAAGAAGACCCTGTCCATGTCGCCGGGGGAGAGCTCCGCGAGCTTCTGTGCGAGCGCCGCGGCAGGCGGGTGGGCCATGCCCCACACCGGGAAGAAGGCCATCGTCTCTGCCTGTTTGCTCGCAGCATTTGCGAGGTCCGACCGCCCGTGGCCGATCTCGGTGACGAAGAGGCCCGCAAGCGCATCGAGATAGCGGTTCCCGTCGGTGTCCCACACGTAGCACCCGTCTCCACGCTCGATGAGCACGGGGCCCTGACTCGGTACCTGTGCGAAGTGGAGCCAGAGGTGATCCCGCGCCGCCGTTCGGATGTCCTTCATCGGTCCTCCCATATGTGATCCGCACCGCCAATATATACTGTTCGGAGTGCCGATGTACAACGAATCGCTTGCGAAACCATCTGATGCCCGTCGTATCGCTTGTGGAGGGGGAGTGAGTCCACCATACTGGCAGGAATGGAACCCACATCGGACCCAGCTTCGGACACGGACGAAACCTCGGACAGAATGGGCGCCCGCGTCGAGCGCTTCGATCCCCACACAGCGACGATTCGACTCGATCCGATCGGCGATGACCCTTCGGGTCCCGGCGCCGGGGTCGTCGACCTCGCACACGTCGGCGGCATGGAGGTCGGTGTCTGGGACCATACCGAGGGCACGTCCTTCCACACCGAGCTCGACGAGGTGTTCGTCGTCATCTCAGGCTCGGTGACCGTCACCGAGGACGGGAAGGAGCCGATCACGTTCGGACCCGGGGACGTCGGGATCCTCCGCGACGGGGCCAGGACGACATGGACCGTCCACGAGACGCTCAGGAAGGTGTGGGTCTCACGTGCGACTGCGAACGACGATGGGTGAGCTCGTCTACACCGTCGCGTCGAGTGAGTACGCGGACGACCTCGTCGCCCTCGAGCTGCTCTGCTTCCCGACCGTTGACGTGGACGACCTCCTGACCGTCGAGGGGATCATCCTCCAGGAGCAGCTCTTCCCCGAGGGAGCGTTCATGGTGCTCGACGGTGATCGGGTCGTCGCGATGGCCTCCGGGGTGTTCGTCGACTACGACATCTCCCAGCCCCAGCACACGATGGATGACGTGGTCGGTCCCCTCGGCATGGACTACCACGACCCTGAGGGGGACTGGTACTACGGCATCGACATCGCGGTACATCCCGACTACCGGGGCATGGGCATCGCCCGACGGCTCTACGACCTACGCAAGCAGCTGGTGATCGACCACGGGAAGCGTGGCATCATCGCAGGCGGCGTGATCCCGGGATATGCGGACCACAAGCAATCGATGACCGCACAGGCATACGTCGAGGCCGTGGCGTCCGGGGAGCTGACGGACCCCACGCTGTCCGCGCAGCTTCGCAACGGTTTCAAGGTGTGTGGCGTGATCGCGGACTATGTGCACGACGACAGCACCGACAACTGGGCATCGTTCCTCGTATGGTTCAACCCGCACCTGCGCACCGACGATTGACGGCGAGTCGATAGGAGGCTCCATGGAGGACGTGTATCGCTTCGCCTCCTTCCCCTCGTTCGCCGGAGTGCCGATCACCCCGCTCGCGCAGTTGGCGGACGACCCCCCGGACGTCGTGATCGTCGGTGCTCCGATCGATTGGGGGGCCACGTACCGCGGAGGGGCGCGTTTCGGGCCGAAGGCAATCCGCGAGGCCGACTACCTCGGTGCGGACATGGTCCGACCGCACCTGCCGACGGGGATCGATCCGTTCAAGGTCCTGCGCGTCGTCGACGTCGGTGACATCGAAGTCCCTCCCGGCTACCTCGAGCAAGGTCTCGATACGCTGGCAGCGACGGTGGAGACGATCGCCGCTTCCGGTGCCGTCCCGATCGTCCTCGGGGGAGATCACTCCGTGACCTTCGGCAACGGCACCGGTCTCGCCAGGGTCCACGGTGACGGCACCTTCGGCGTCGTTCACTTCGACGCCCATGCCGACACCGGGATGACCAACGCCGGAGCGCTCCACGGCCACGGGACACCGATGCGACGCCTGATCGAATCAGGTGCCGTGCCCGGGGACCGGTTCGTCCAGATCGGCCTTCGGGGCTACTGGCCGGGCCCAGAAACGGTCGCATGGATGGCCGAGCAGGGCATGCGCACCTTCCTCATGTCAGAGATCGTCGAGCGGGGGCTCCGACCGGTCGTCGACGACGCCGTCCGTGCGGCGTCCGGTTCCGACAGCATCGGTGTCTTCTTGTCGATCGACGTCGACGTGGTCGACCCCGGCATGGCGCCGGGCACGGGGACCCCCGAACCCGGCGGCCTGACGTCGCGCGAGCTGCTGGACACGGTTCGGCGACTTGCGCGTGAGCTCCCCATCGTCGGGGCTGACATGGTCGAGGTCTCGCCACCGTATGACGGTCCCGGTCAGATCACGGCCTTCCTGGCCAACCGCGTTGTGCTCGAGATCCTCAACGGCATGGCAGAGCGGAAGGTCGGAGGGTCGTGAACGTCGCTGGTGCCCTCCGGCGACCGCTGTGGTGGGATGCCGTCCGTTCCGAACCGACGCGGGCGGGGTTGGGATCCGATCTCGACGTCGACGTCGTGATCGTGGGTGCGGGTTTCACAGGGCTGTGGTGCGCCTACCACCTCGCATCCCTAGCGCCGCAACTCGAGATCGCTGTCGTCGAGCGGAGCCACGTGGGCTTCGGGGCAAGCGGCCGCAACGGCGGTTGGTGCCATGCCGAATACCCGCTCGGCCACGGCCAGCTTGCGCGGGACCACGGTGAAGCGGTGGCCTTGTCGCACATGAAGGCGCTCTTCGGAAGCGTCGACGACGTGGGCGCAATCGCCGACGCCGAGGGAATCGATTGCGACTACCACAAGGGCGGCGTGCTCACCCTCGCCCGCACCGGGTTCCAGGACGCCTACGCACGCGAGGAAGTCGAGCACGCGCATGCGCTCGGCCTGGGGGCCGACGACATCCGTTACCTCGACCGGGCGGCTGCACGCGAGATGCTCGACGCCAAGGACGTCGTCGGTGGCCTCTGGTACGCCCATGGGGCCAGGATCCATCCCGCGAAGCTGGTGCATGGCATCGCTGGGGCCGTGGAGCGGCGGGGCGTGACGATCTACGAGGACACGGCCGTCGAGCAACTCGAGGAGCGGCGCGTCGTCACCGACCGCGGGACGGTGCGTGCAGGGACGGTCGTGCTCGCAACGGAGGGCTTCGGCAGCCGGCTTCCCGGACGGTCACGCATGGTCATCCCCCTCTACTCCTTGATGATCGCCACGGAGCCGCTCCCGGACGCCACGTGGGATGGCATCGGGCTCTCCGACCGGCAGACCTTCACCGACTTCCGGAACCTCATCATCTACGGTCAGCGGACGGCGGACGGGAGATTCGCGTTCGGCGGACGTGGTGCGCCGTACCACTTCGGATCGAGAATCGAACCGGGTTTCGACATCGACGACGGCGTCCACGGAGAGCTGTGTCGCGTCCTGACCGAGCTGTTCCCCCAGCTGAACGACGTCGAGGTCACCCACCGGTGGGGAGGGCCGCTCGGCGTGGCGCGTGACTGGCGACCATCGGTGTCGATCGATCGCGTGGCCGGGTTCGCCCACGCCGGCGGGTATGTCGGTGACGGCGTCGCAACGGCCCAGCTCGCCGGTCGCACACTGGCCGATCTGATCGTCGGCCTGGAGACGGAGCGCACGTCCCTCCCGTGGGTGAACCACACATCCAGGAAGTGGGAGCCCGAGCCCTTGCGATGGATCGGAGTCAACGCAGGCCTTGGCCTCGCAAAGGCTGCGGACCGGAGGGAGGCCTCGACCGGTAGGGCATCTCGCCTCGGGGCCATCGGAAGCTGGCTCCGCGGCAAGCGCTGACCGGCGCGCCCTGAGGAAGGGTGACCTGCGGCGGTCAGCCGACGGCTGCGGTGACGTGGACGCGAAGGGAGCCGCCCCGAGGAGCGGCTCCCATACAGCGAATCGCTGGCTGCGTAACGGCCTAGAAGTCTGCTTCCTGGCGGAGGCCGAAGGCAGGATGGCGCAGCCGTGACAGGGCCTGCTTCTCGAGCGAGCGGACCCGTGTAGGTCCGAGCTCGAGGTGCTTCCCGATCTCCTCGTGGGTCCTCGGGAGCCCGTCGTCGAATCCGACGCGCTTGGAGAGGATGTAGGCCTCGCGCTCGGGAAGCCTGTCGATCGCTTCGCGCAGGGCATCGATCGTGGACTGACGCTCGGTCTCGCGAACGGGATCGTCCTCGTCGTCGTGTGCGACGAAGTCACCGAGCACGGCGCCGTCCTCGCCGACGGGCGACTCGAGGGAGACGGAGTCTGCGACGAGCTGGGCTTCGAGCACCTGGTCGAGGCGGAGACCCGACTCCTCGGCGAGCTCCTCGGACGACGGTTCACGGCCGAGCTCGGAGAGCAGACGGTTCCGTGTCCCGTTGAGGGTGAGGAGCGTGTCGTGAAGGGAGTTCGGCAGGCGCACGGTCCGGGACTTCTCGGCGACGGCGCGCTGCATCGCCTGGCGGATCCACCAGGTCGCATACGTGGAGAACTTGAAACCCTTGCGCCAATCGAACTTCTCGACGGCGCGGATGAGCCCGAGGTTGCCCTCTTGGATCAGATCGACGAACTCGATGCCGTACTGGCTCCGGTACCGCTTCGCCTGCGAGACGACGAGCCTCAGGTTCGCCTGCGCGAAGCGGTCCTTGGCTTCCTTGCCGCGGCGAGCAGTGCGCTGCAGCTTGACCTTCTCGGCACCTCGGACACCGCCCGCGACGAGCTTCTCCTCGGCTTCGCGTCCGGCTTCGATGGCCTGAGCGAGCTCGACCTCGTCGTCGGCGGTGAGGAGTTCGTGGTTTGCGATATCGGCGAGGTACGTCGTGAGACTGTCGCCGACTTCGGTCGGGGTGAGTGCCTGGCGTGCTGTCATTTTGTGAATTCCTTCACATGTCATTGGGTGCGCATCCGGGTTCGGACGGATGCGAGCACCGTGTTGGGGTTCGTATTGGGTGGATACGTATAAGACGCCGTGGAGGTCTCAGGAGTTCCCGAACGTCAGGGCCGGTCGAAGAAAATCGACTGGTTGGCTGTACCTACGAATCCGTGCGCATCGTATACCAAGGAAGCGGTCATGCCAAGCCCCAATCCGTGCGAGACGGTTCTGGCGTCGATCGCGATCCACTCCGATCGTGGCTGTCGCGAGAGGTACAGCGTGAGATCCGTGTTGACCGCGATCAGCTTTTCCGGCGGTTCCATAAAGCTGATCCCGTTACCGAGATCCCCGAACAGGGCGCAATCGGCATAGGGATCGGACTCCTCACCGTCGATCAGTGGCACGATCCGGCGAATCCAGATCGCTGCATGTCCGCCCTTGAACGGGTGCCCCCGTGCCGTCCTCATCTCGACGCCACCGAAGTACCCGACCTCTCCGAGGAACCCGACGTCGAGCGGCGAGCAGGAGTCGACGTCGGGGAGATCCCCGACGATGGGCTCACTCGAGGGGATGTCGTCGACGCCCGTGCGGATCAGCCACGCGCTGGCACTCATCAACGATTCGCCTGCCTCGTCGATGAGGTCTGCGATCAGGAGCCGGATCTTGCGTCCCGAGCGCTTCTCCGAGACAGTCACCCGACACGGGACCAAGGGGATACCCCTCGGGATCTCGAACGTCACCCGCGAAATGCCCATCGACGGATCGGATGCCGCGATCGCGTCCATCACGAGCGCGGCAGGTGGTCCTGCATGTGAGAGGTCCGGGTGCCACGGTCCTGCGACCAAACCTGTCGGATGGAGCCACTCGCCCAGGCGCTGGTAGTACGCCCTGGTCATCCCTTCGGCCTGATGGTCCTGCCGCGGCGGATGACGAGGGCGGGATCCGTCAGGATCGAGACGTCGTCGTAGGGATGGTCCCTGAAGAATACGGCGTCTGCCGTTGTGCCCGGTCGGAAGGTGTCCGTCATTCCGACGTAGCCGTAGGCGTCGAGGCTTGCCGCCCTCGTCGCACCCCGATGGCTCATGCCGTACTCGACGAGGCGCTGGGCCTCGATCGAAACCTCGCCGTGGCGGACTCCCATGTCTGTGCCTGCGAGAACGGTGACCCCCAGCGACTCGGCAAGGGGAAGGTTCTCCCTCATGCGGTCCAGACCCTCAGCGAACAGCCTTCCTCCCGTTGACTCGCGTCCCAGCGTGTTGAGCACATCGAGCATGTTGGCGACCGTGGGAACCCACGCACCGCCCCTGTCGGCGAGGGCTTCGAGATCGTCGGAGGTGAGGAAGGGGCCGTGTTCGATGGAGTCGGCACCCGCGGTGACGGCGTCCGATGCGGAGTACGCCATCGTGTGGACCGCAACCCTCGCACCGGCCGCATGGGCGACGTCGACGGCTTCGGTGAGGCGATCGAGCGGGTAGTTGTTCTTCGGTCCTTCGCCCTTCCGTGGCCAGTCACCGATGATCTTCACCCATCCGCCTCGTGTCTCTGCCCTCGTGCGGATGTGCTCGACGAGGTCGTCGGGCTCGACCTCGGCGCCGAAGCCAGGCATGTACCCGTGCGTCGGCCGGATGATGGCGCCCGCTGCCTCGACATGGGGACGGAGGTCGGCGTCGTGGTCGAGGGACAGGAGCGAGAGGTCACTCGCCGAACCCTTGTCCAGGATGAGGAGGACGCCGCGGTCGACCTGGGCCCAGGCCATGGCGGGGATGTTGGCGCGCATCTGCTCCTCGGAGATGCCGCGGATGTCGGTGGGCACCTGCATCGTGAGGTGCGCGTGGGCATCGGCGAGCCCCGGAACCGCCCACAGTTCCGACGTTTCGATCTCGGAGTCGATCGTCACCTCTTCGGGATCCGCGAAGAGCCCCCCATCGATCGCGATGCGTACGGGCTCGCCCTCGAGGGGCCTGATGGTGAGCAGCGTTGCCATGGGGTCGAGGCTACTTCATCCCGGATCAGCCCACGATCCGCCTCAGGGGCGAGTCGGGTGCGAGGGGCTCGGGTTCGGCGAGTTGGTCGATCAGGCAGGACGCGGGTTCGCGGTCTGGTCGCCAGCGAAGCATCCGGGTCGTTCCGCGGAATCGCCCCGCCGTCGTCCACGTGTACTGGACTTCCACCACGCGTTCGGGACGAAGGGGGATCCACGAGTGGTCGCGGCCGCTCGCGCCTCTCCACCGGTTCGGCGCACCGGGCATCGAGCCATCTGCATTCGCCTCTGCGTCCATCCATCCCGCCCACGGATGGTCGTCGATACTCTCGAGCACGAAGGGCGCGAGCTCGTCGACCAGTTCGCCGCGGCGCTTCGCGGTGAAGCTCGCCGCCACGCCGACGTGACGGAGGCTGCCATCGCCTTCGTAGAGGCCGAGTACCAGCGAACCGACTCCGTCGCCTGACTTGTGTTGGCGGTATCCGGCCACGACGCAGTCGGCGCTCCGGACGTGCTTCAGCTTGAACTGGGATCGCTTGTCGAAGAGGTATGGATCGCCGAGGGGTTTGATGATGAGGCCGTCGAGGCCCGCTCCTTCGAAGTCATGGAACCATTGCATCGCTTGGGCGGGATCGCGGGTCGCAGGAGCGAGGTGAACGGGAGGGGAGAACGTCGGTGCGATCCCCTCGAGGATGGTCCTTCGCTCCTCGAACGGCAGCTCGATGAGGGATTTATCGTCGAGGGCGAGGATGTCGAACGCGACGAAGTCCGCCGGGGTCCGGTCCGCAAGCATCTGGACACGCGACTCGGCTGGATGAATGCGCTGTCCGAGTGCGTCGAAGTCGAGGCAACCGTCGATGCTGACGAAGATCTCCCCGTCGATGACACACCGCGTCGGGAGGCTCGAAAGGAACGGTTCGATCATCTCGGGGAAGTATCGGTTGAGTGGCCGCTCGTTGCGCGAGCCCAGGACCACCTCGTCTCCGTCGCGGAACACGATGCACCGGAAGCCGTCCCACTTCGGCTCGTAGGACACCGTGCCGGTAGGGAGCTCGGGTGCGGCCTTCGCCAACATCGGCTTGACGGGTGGCATGACCGGGAGATCCATGGTCGGAGATCCTATCGCATCCCATTTCTGCGCAACTGACGTCCTCGCACGGGGCATGGACTTCGCAAGGACGATCAGGCGGAGGGGCGGTGGCGGCGCCAGCTGGCGGGGTACGCGCCGACGAGGAAGGCGGCGGCGACGGTGAGGGCGGGGATCCACCAGGCGATGTTCGCATCACGGTCGACGAGGTAGATGAACGCCGTGGCCGAGAG
>DATHUV010000082.1:0-15570 GCA_035461905.1 Acidimicrobiia bacterium
TGAAGACAAATCCGAGGACAAGCAGAAGCACCAAGACACCACTGCTCGGATCCTCGCCACTCTCGACGCTCGCGAAGTCGAGGAGCACTTGGGGTACGGCGGATTGGGTTGCTGGCGCAGGCTGCGGGTCAGTATCGAGACGGTACCCGATTCGGTGCAGCTGTCGCGCGCCAACCGCGCCCCGAGCGCGCTCGGCGGTGGTGAAACGCCGCACTGTGATCGCTGCCCAAGCAGTCGCTCGAGCACGAACTCAACCGGGCCGATCGGCTGTCACCGGTTGATCGTGCGGTTTCGCGCCAGCTGCGCGGCCCCTTTGCGATCTTGCACCTGCAGACGCGTGAGGATGGCTGACACGTAGTTGGCCACGGTCTTCACGGATATCCCGAGCCGTTCTGCGATGGCACGGTTGTCGAGGCCGCCAGCGAGCAGCCCCAACACCTCCCGTTCTCGCTCTCGAAGCTCGGGAAAGGCGGTCGCAGACGGAGAAGCGACCCGTTGGGCGCCTCCCGACGTCATCTGGCGGATGCGCGGGGCAACAGCAGACCCGATGACCATCGCTCCAGCAGCAACCGCCTCGATGGCTCGAAGAATCTCCGTTGGTGGTGCGTCCTTGACGAGGTAACCGCGTGCACCCGCATCGAGGGCCCGCTCGATCACCATGTCATCGTGGAACATGGTCAGTACCAGCACCCTGACACTGGGCCGGAGGGCGAGAAGGTCCGCGGTCACATCCGCGCCGTCACGGTCAGGTAACCCGATGTCCATGAGCACAAGGTCCGGTTCGCGGTCGAGCATCTCGATTGCCTCGGCTCCTGACGTCGCGTGCCCGATTACCTCCATACCGGCCGCATCGACGAGTGCGCTGAGACCGTCTCGATACACGGGATGGTCCTCGACGATGAGGAGCCTCACCATCCGTGCACCCCTCGTGTCGGCAAGGTGACGGAGACCTTCGTGCCCCCGAACTCGCGAACGCCGATTTCGCTCGTGCCGCCCAATTCCTGGGCGCGGTCCATGATGGAACGTAGGCCCACACCTCGAGCATGTTCCGACGGGATCCCGCGGCCGTCGTCTGTCACGTGCACATGCAGTTGGCCATTACGGCCCAACAGCGCTATCCAGCAGTTGGTGGCGTCGGCATGTCTACGGACGTTGGTGACGGCTTCCTGAACGATGCGGAGCGCGGCGAGTTCCACCGCGGCCGACATCGGCGAGGGCAAGCTGTCGACTTCGATCTCGACCTGCAAGTCTGGATCCGAATCGGTTGCCAACCTGGCACGGATGGCGGCCTCGAGCCCGTGGTCGTCGAGGACCGGAGGGCGCAGATTGTGGGCGATCTCGCGTACTTGGGCGATTGCTCCCTGGATGCCTTCCTGGAGATCGGCATACAGACGTTGGATGCGTTCGTTCTCGACATGATCCAGGGACGCCGCTGCGGCCGCTCGGAGACCGAGACCTGCCAGTGTCGGGGCGAGGTCGTCGTGCAGGTCGCGGCGGAGGCGGCGCCGTTCCTCCTCGCGGGTAAGGACCAGTCGCTCGCGAGCCATCGACAGTTCCTGCAAGGTGCGCGCGCTGTGCAGGGCCGGAGCTGCGGCCACTGCAAGCCGGTCCACCGCGGCGCGGTCCCGGGCAGCGAGAGCGACGTCACCTGACCGCGGGACGACGAGGATCGCCCCAATAGCTGATCCCAGATAGGTGACCGGGAAACGCTCGAGCGCGGGATCCGACGACTCCCCTGGTGCGACGCCGGCCTCGGCGGCGACGGCACCGTCCAAGCAGACGGCGGCATAGGGTAGGGCAAGCCCTTCGGCGACGGTCTGTGCGACGACCCTCGCGACGTCCTCGGCGTTGACCGAGGTCTCGAGCCGCTGTCCGAGAATCGAGACTGCTGACGATGCGTCTCGGCCATACACGACTCTCGTTGCCGAGCGACGCACAAGCCACCGCGCCGGTAGCACCAGGAGGATTGCTGTGAAGGCGGCCCATGTTGGGCCGATGGTCGGCCGGACGAGGAAGTAGGCCCATCCGACGAGGAGACCAACGCCACAGAACACGATGAGGACATGGAGCACCTCGTCGATTCGGCCGCGGTCTCCCATCCGGAGTCCGATTGCTCCAGATATCGGTACCAGCCATATCGCGATGAGGCTGGCTGCGCCATACCAGGACTCCTCGAACAGCACCGGATCCAGAGCCGTCGTGGACACGATGACACCAAGACCCACGAACAGAGATACCGCCGGTACCAGACCTACGAGCAGCCACTTCGTCGCCTGCCGCTCCGGGACGGTTGACCGGCGTTGGAACCGCCACACCTGCGACGCAACGCCGATACCGAATGCCGAGATGAATGCCACGACACGGATGGTCTCGGGGACCGATGGCACCAGGGCGAGGACGACCAACACGATGCTCGAACCCAGAATCCATCGGGTCCACGGCGGTGCCGGTTGGCCATCGGGAAACGTGAACAGCATCAACAACCATGCCACCATCGCAGTCGTCAGTAGCCAGCTCGGGGGTCCGGTCGTCCGGCCAAGCTGGTCCGGCATCGCGGTGCCGATATTCGTGAGGAGAATCCCTGCCAGACCAACCTCAACCCAGGGACGCAGCGGTTCGCGTTGGAGCGCGGTTGCGAGGAGACCTGCTGCCAAGGACACGGCCATCAAGATGAGAAACGCGACCACGAGCGGACCCATGACATATCATGCCTCGGTCCGGAGGCCCTGCGCAACCATCACGCTGACTGCCGTTCCCACCACGATCAGCCCGACGACGAAGATGATCAAGCCGTCGGGGGCATCAGGAAGGAACAGCAGCAGAACCGCCCCCCATGCCTCGGCCAGCCGGGACACCACGACTGCGATGATCGCCCACCTGGCGAATCTCCACGCGGGAATCAGGGCGGCCAACGTGATAGCACCGAATGCCACCAGGCTGACACTCACCCACGTCGGCTGCGGCGCCAGTGTCGGGTCCGTCTGCCCGAACGTTGGGTCGGAGAGCGTCCCCACCCCGTTGATCAGGTTGAAGAGGCCCATCAGCCCAGCGATCACCAGCCCGATCCTGAACCAGATTCGGCGAGATCGAGGGAGCGAGGGAGCGAGGGGTGAAGCATTTGACATGTTGCATCCTTCCTGTCGGCGGCGGGATTGTCGGGCTCGCTTGCTCATGTGACCCGCCCGAACCCACAGCGCCGTCGGAGCGTCACCGTATGCGGCACCTATCCCAGGAAGACAGAGTCATTCCTTCCGAATCTTTGGGAATCTCGCCCGGGAACCGTGGAGATGGGTTACCCGATCGCAACCGGCATGTGAGGCTCCCGACCGGGAAAACTGTCCGTGCATGAGCCAAGCCCTTCCAGTAGGTTCGGTGCGGGGCGGAGAAGGCAGCCCCACGCGATCAAAAGGGGTGCGTATGGGGAATCTCTTCAAACGGGTCGTCCCGCTGTTCATGGTGGTTGCTTTGCTGGCGGTGCCTGCGACGGCCGGCGCGGTAACGGGATTCACCGGTCCGGTGTTCGGCCTGGGCACGTCGGACGGCGGTGCAGTGCTCGTCGCCGATGTGGGTGCAGGCATCAGGACCCTGCAGGGGAATGTGATCCAATCGACGATCCCACTCCCGGGGGTGACCGCCGTGAGTTCGGCCGGTCCCAATCTCCTCTGGGCAACCACGGGAGCGGGAGACGATCCCCAGTCCGACACAGGGCAAGCCGTCCATCGCGTCGTCGACGGCGTACCGACGATGGTGGCGAACCTGTTCGAGTTCGAGGAGACCAACAATCCGGACGGTGAGGATCCCTTCGACTCGAACCCCTACGACATCGAGGCGCTCGGCTCCGAGAGTGCCCTCGTGGTCGATGCCGGAGCCAATGCTCTCCTCGAGTTCGATTCGAGCGGCACGGGCGAGGTGATCGCCGTGTTCCCTGATGAACTCGTGTCGACGGAGAACATCCAGTCACTCGCGGGGTGCCCCGGTTCGGGAGCACCATTCTGCGGATTCCCCGACGAGATGCCTGCACAGGCGGTCCCGACGAGCGTCGCCATCGGCGCGGACGGCTCCTACTACGTCGGCGAGTTGAAGGGCTTCCCCGGACCGACGGGTGAGTCGAACATCTGGCGAATCGATCCGTCCGCCTCGAATGCAGCATGCCCGAGCGTCGACTGCGTCAAACTGTTCGACGGAGGCTTCACGTCGATCATCGATCTCGCGTTCCACGACGGACGGCTCTATGTCGCAGAGATGGACGAGCAGAGCTGGGCTGCGGTCGAGATCTTCGAAAGTGGCGTAGGAGGCACGATCAGTTCGTGCGACGTCGTCACGAAGGAGTGCGAGATCGTGCGAACAGGCATCCCGATGCTGACGGCAATCACGTTCGACGGCAACGGGACCCTGTGGGCAAGCCGGAATACGCTCGTTCCCGGTGCTGCGGAGGTCTTCGCCATCCATGTCTCGATGCCAATGATGGGGTTGGTTGACACCTCACAGGGATCATGGACGGTCCCGACGAGTGCCCCGGCGTTCTTCTACGGGAACCCCGGAGACTTCCCGATGATGGGCGACTGGAACTGTGACGGTATCGACACGCCCGGCCTCTACCGGCAGTCTGACGGCTTCGTGTACCTGCGAAACAGCAACACGCAGGGTGTCGCCGACATCCGGTTCTTCTTCGGCAACCCGGGAGATGTCCCAATCGTGGGAGACTTCAACGGGGATGGCTGTGACACGGTGTCGCTCTATCGACCGGAGACCAGCGAGGTGTTCGTCATCAACGCGTTGGGCGCCAACGACGGAGGCCTCGGGGCTGCGGAGTCGAGCTTCGTGTTCGGCGATCCTGGGGATGTCCCATTCGTCGGGGACTTCGACGGAGACGGCACGGACACCGTCGGCCTCCATCGTGCCTCGACCGGGTTCGTCTACTTCCGGAACTCGTTGACGACGGGCAACGCAGACAACTCGTTCTACTGGGGCGATCCAGGCGACGTCGTATTCGCGGGCGACTGGGACAACGACGGTGTCGACACGCCCGGCCTGTTCCGGGCGTCGGACTCGACGTTCTACTGGACGAACTCGAACGCTGCCGGCACAGCAGACGGATCGGCCACGGTGACGGTCACAGGAACCCCGTATCCGGTCACTGGCCACTTCGGCTGATCGATCGGTCGAAGGAGGAGCCCGGCAACCACAAGGTGCCGGGCTCCTCCGCGCGTGGGACACGTAGGGTTATCGGGATGACGTCAACGGCTGATCTCGAACCCCCCGGTTCTCCGAACGGAAAGGAGATCCTCGTTCCGCGCAGTCGCCAGGCATGGCGCAGGTGGCTCGCATCGAACCACGAGAGGAACGAAGGTCTGTGGATCGTCTACCGCAAGAAGTCGAGCAGCCTCGAGGGACCCGTCTATGACGATCTGGTCGAGGAAGCCCTGTGCTTCGGA
Source organism: Acidimicrobiia bacterium (assembly GCA_035461905.1). GTDB lineage: Bacteria > Actinomycetota > Acidimicrobiia > Spongiisociales > UBA5794 > SZUA-442. The sequence continues at coordinate 5,436 of DATHUV010000082.1, forward strand.
TGGATCGACAGCACGACCCGTCGCGTCGACGGCGACAGGACGGTGCAGTGGTTCTCGCCTCGCAGACCCGGAGGGTTGTGGTCAGCGCTCAACAAGGAGCGCATCGCACGGCTCACCCAGCAGGGTCAGATGACTGAGGTCGGCCAGGCCGCGATAGATGAGGCCAAAGCCAATGGCTCGTGGTCCCAGACCGACTCGGTTGATGCCCTCGTCGTGCCACCGGATCTCCAGGTGGCACTCGATGCCGTTCCCGGAGCGACCGCTGCGTACGTCGGCATCGCCGATTCGACCAAGAGGCAGTACCTGTGGTGGATCCACTCCGCCAAACGGCCGACGACCCGTGCGACTCGAATCGAGGAGACCGTTCGGAGGCTCGCGTCGGGCCGGACCGACTTCGTGTGATCGCCCAGCCCGTACCTGTAGGGCGGCATCCACAGCCGTATGATCGAGCCGTACCCGTGCCCAGATCCTCATCCGCGGCACTCAGTTCGTCGTGGCAGGGCTGATCAGTGACGGTGCCCATGCCGTCAAACGGGCTGAGGGTCAGCCTCCGCCGGTTAGTGGAAGCACTACGAGACGACACTCTGGTCGCTCGGGGCTGTTGCCATCCTCAAGCTGGACTGCGTGTGCGCGCAGTTCCTCGACGATCGCCACTGCGTCCCCGTAGGTGTCACTCACTTCCGACTCGATGCGATCAGCAAGCGAGCGAATAGCGTTGACGTTGCCCTCATCGATGTCCGCACTCGCATCCTCGCAGAGCTCATTGATGCGGGCTCGCATACCTGCGGGTGTTCCGAAGGTCTCAGAAGACTCAGCACAGCCGACCAGAAGTACGCTCATCATCACAACAACGGCCACGGGTCCACTGGTCAAACGTCGGTGTCTCACAAGTCGCGAGTATGACACACCGGGCACTGCGCGGGACGCAGTCGATGCGGAGGCGCTCTTCCGTCTCTCCCCGCGGGAGAGACGCGGAGCGAAGCAACGCAGAGAGGGCCACCCTTCCCGTCTCTCCCCGCGGGAGAGACGCGGAGCGAAGCAACGCGGAGAGGGCCGTAGGTCACCGACTCGCGCCCAACGTAGGAAACAACATCATCCCCTCTCTGCCCTCCAGGCAAGGCTCCGAATGGAGCTGCACGACGGATTGGGACCGGGCGTGTGCGACAATCGATGCATGCGATTCAAGCTGGGTCTGGTCATCGGGTTCGTCATCGGCTTCGCCGTCGGCGCACGAGCAGGCAAGGAGCGCTACGACAGGCTCGTGGCCGGCATCCGAGAGGCGTTGCAGCACGATTCGGTTCAGGGTGCCATCGACGTCACGGAACGCTCGACACGGCGCACCAGGGCCGCTGCCGGCGCAGGTTTGGTGTCGGCCGCACGAAAGGTGCGCGAGCGGGCCACGAACCCGTCCTCCGGCGCCTGATCAACCGCTCTCGAGGTAGCCGTCGAGCTGTTTGGCCCTGGCAGGTTGCCTCAGCTTCGCGAGGGCCTTGTTTTCGATCTGGCGCACCCGCTCGCGTGTGACGTCGAAATGTGCGCCGACCTGCTCGAGGGTGCGCACGGTGCCGTCATCGAGGCCGAAGCGCATGATCAGGACCTGGCGCTCACGGTCGTTGAGCGCCTCGAGTGCGAGGGACAGGTACTCCTGGAGCAACCTGAAGGATGCCTCTTCCACAGGGACGTCCGCACCGAGGTCAGGGACGACGTCACCGATCGTCGCGTCGTCCTCCTCGCCGATCGGCGTCTCGAGCGAAACGGGATCCTGGGCGATTCGGCGGAGCTCGGTGACCTTGACGGACTCGATGTCGAGTTCGGCCGCGATCTCCGCGATGGTGGGTTCGCGGCCGAGGTCCTGGTTCAGCGTCCGTTGCACCATGGCGAGCTTGTTGATCGTTTCCACCATGTGCACCGGCACCCTGATGGTCCTCGCTTGGTCCGCGAGCGCCCTCGTCACGGACTGGCGGATCCACCACGTCGCGTAGGTCGAGAACTTGAATCCTTTGCGATAGTCGAACTTCTCCACCGCCCTGATGAGTCCCAGGTTGCCCTCCTGGATCAGGTCGAGGAGCCCGAGTCCCCTTCCGACGTACTTCTTGGCGATCGACACCACAAGGCGAAGATTGGATACCACGAGGCGTTGACGGGCACGGTCGGCCTTTCTGGCCTGACGTTCGAGGATGATCTTCTCGGCGGGAGTCATGTCCCCGCCGGCGGCGAGCTGCTCCTGTGCCTTGATCCCTGACTCGACCTGCATCGCGAGCTCCACCTCCTGTTGGGTGGTGAGCAGCGGATATCGGCCGATCTCCTGGAGGTACATCCGTACGGGGTCCGACACGTGGACGAGCTCATCACCCGAGATCTCCGTGTCGGCGAGCGCCGTCATGGAGTCCTCCCGGATGTCGATACCGGATCTCTTCAGCTCGGCGAAGACGATCTCGAAGGCCTCCGGCGGAGCATCGATCTCCTCGAGTTCCTGGTGGATCTCACCGGCCATGAGGAACCCTCGCTGTCCCCCGCGACTCGCGAGTTCCTCGATGACACTGTCTGTCGATTCACTCACCGATCGCTCCTCAGGTCGCGCTTGGACTGCTCCAACGCTATCAGGCGTTGCCACAGTTCCGAATACCCCTGTGCATCGGCCTCGCGGTCGATGCGCTGGAGCTGTCCCTTGATCCCGTCGATCTCCGTCTCGATACGTGCGATCTCGAGGAGGGACACGATGTCGAACGGCTCGGGGAGCGGCCGGTCGTCGAGCGCGAGCCTTCGCAGGAGTTCCGCCGTCGGCGAGTCATCCGACCCGATCGCTGCACCGAGATCAGGCGGCTCCCCTGCCGGCACGCCATCGAGCAGGTCCTTCGCCCGCTCGTACGCTGTTCGCAGGTGCTCGTCCGCAAACAAACCCGGATCGAGATCGACAGCGGCCAAACGTTCGTCGTTCGCGAGCATGAGCCTGAGCAGCTCCTCCTCGATCCTGTACGTACTCGATTGAGGTGCAGCCGTTGCGGGGCCAGCCTGCTCCCCTTTCGCTGGCGGTGGCCTCTCCCCCGCCGAGGGCTGGCCACTCCCGCGCATCGCCGACTCCACGAAGCGCAGTTCGACCCCTGTCGATCGGGAGACCAGGACGGCATACTCGTGACGGGTCACGGGGTCGGGATGGAGGGCGATCACCGCAGCGGCGCCGCGCACCGCCTTCGCCCTCGCCTCCGGCTCGTCGAGGTCATAGTGGCTCAGCTCGGTCTCGATGCGGAACTTCAGGAGCGGCTCGGACTCGGCAATCGCCTCACGAAGGCGGTCCGCGGCGCCCGCGGCGACGACGTCTGCGGGATCCTTCCCGTCGGGGAGCAGGGCGATACGAAGATCGAGGTCACCGGGAACGGAACGGTCGAAGCCTCGGAGAGCCGCTCCTGCCCCGGCCTCGTCTGCGTCGAAGGCGAACACCACCCGTTCCGAGAACCGACGGAGGAGGTCGAGGTGGTCCTCACCGAGCGCCGTTCCGCATGTTGCCACGGCGATCGGCATCCCGGCGAGGTGCATGGCGATGACGTCGGTATATCCCTCCACCACGACCGCGGTGTCCTGGCGGACGATGTCGGACTTCGCCCAGTTGAGTCCGTACAGGAGTCGGGACTTGTGATAGATCGCTGACTCAGACGAGTTGAGGTACTTGGGACCGTCGCCGTCGAGGACCCGCGCGCCGAACCCGACTGCGTCCCCCCGCACGTCGAAGATCGGGAACATGACCCTTCCCCGGAACCTGTCGATGAGCCCTCCACGCGACGAACGTGACGCAAGCCCGGCTGCGATCATCGTTTCATCGCGTGTACCAAGATCCCTGAGATGGTTGACGAGGTTGTCCCACCCGTCTGGGGAATACCCGAGGGAGAAGGTGTCCATGACGTCGGCGTCGTATCCGCGCGATCGCAGGTAACTGCGGGCTGCCCCGGCATCGGGCGCCGTCTTGAGGCGTTCGGTGTAGAAGGCAACGGCTGCGCCTGTCACCTCGACGAGCCGTTCACGTTTGCCTCTGCTCTTCGCCTCCGCCGGATCCACGGTCAGCGTGAACCCTGCGCGACGTGCGAGGAACTCCACTGCACCTGCGAAGTCGAGCCCCTGCGTCTCCTGGACCCATCGGTAGACGTCTCCCGACTTGCCACAGCCGAAGCAGTGATACAGGCCACGAGCCGCGTCGATCGACAACGAGGGGGTCTTCTCGGAATGGAAGGGGCAGACGGCCATGGTCGATCGACCCGACCGCTTCACCTTCGTCACCTCGGAGGCGAGTTCCGCGAGATCCGTCTTGTCGCGAACGGCATCGATGTCTTCTCGTCGGTAGGCCACGGACCGACGATACCGGCACGCATACGATCACGTATCGTGAGGAAGAAGCGAACGACGACGCGAACGGGGCACCGCGATCGCTCGCGGTGCCCCGTTGTTGGCGGGTGTGAGGAGTCCGTCCTACCTGGCCCTCTGGGCGTGCATCGCCGCAGCGGCCAGGACACGGGCCCTCACGATCTGCAATGCTGTATCGGGATGCATGGTGTGTCCTTCGTTCTGTTCGTTCTTTGAGCTCAACGTGATAGATTCTACACATATTCCACCGCAATAGCGAAAGATCTCCATCGTGGATCAGCTGGACAAGGCGATCATCGCCGCATTGACCGAAGACGGGCGGATGCCGTATGCCCGCATCGCAGAGCTGTCCGGGGTCGCCACAACGACCGTCCACCAGCGTGTCCGGCGCCTCACCGAGCGCGGCATCATCACGGGAACGCGCGTTCGAGTCGACTGGGAAGCCGTCGGGTTGCCCGTCACGGCCCTGATATCCGTCGAAGCCCCAAGGGACAAGGGACTCGCTGACGTCGCCGAAGTGCTCCGGGCCATTCCCGAGATCCAGAACTGCTACGCCGTGACCGGGGAGTTCGACCTGCTCCTCACGGTCAGGGCGCGGTCCTCGGGCCACCTTGGCGAGCTTCTCGACCAGATTCGCCGAATTGCCCCCGGGCGGAGCAGGACCATCGTCGTCCTTGCAACCTACTTCGACGGTCGCGTTCCCCCCCTCGAGGGTTCAGGCGGGTAACCGGTCGGCGAGGTACGCCGTGAGGTTCTCGATGGGAATTCGGTCCTGGGCCATCGTGTCGCGGTCACGAACCGTGACCTGGGCGTCGTCGAGGGAGTCGAAGTCGACCGTCACGCACAGCGGTGTCCCTATCTCGTCCTGACGCCTATAGCGTCGCCCGATCGACTGGGTCGTGTCGACCTCGATCTGCCACCGGTCGCGAATCATCGACGCTACTCGATCGGTCGTGTCGATCAGATCGGGCTTCTTGGAGAGGGGGAGGACCGCCACCTTGATCGGAGCGAGCCGCGGGTCGAGCTTGAGCACGGTCCGTGACTCACCATTGACCTCCTCCTCGGTGTAGGCGTCGATGAGGAAGGCGAACGTCGTACGCGTTGCGCCGGCGGCAGGCTCGATGACGTACGGGACGAACCGCTCGTTCGTCTCCTGGTCGAAGTACGTGAGGTCCTCACCGGAGCGCTCCATGTGGGCCTTCAGGTCGAAGTCCGTCCGGTTCGCGATCCCCTCCAGTTCATCCCACCCCCACGGGAAGCGGTACTCGACGTCGTACGTCCCTGCGGCATAGTGTGCGAGCTCGTCCGGTTCATGGGCGCGCAATCGCAGGTTCTGGGGATCCATCCCGAGATCGATGTACCACCGGTGACGCGTTTCCACCCACTCATCGAAGGTCGCCGCGGCATCGTCAGGGTGGCAGAAGTACTCCATCTCCATCTGCTCGAACTCCCTGGTGCGGAACACGAACTGACCGGGAGTGATCTCGTTCCGGAACGACTTGCCGATCTGGGCGATCCCGAACGGCAGCTTCATGCGAGCCGTCCTGCGGACGTTCTCGAAGTTGATGAAGATTCCCTGTGCCGTTTCTGGGCGCAGGTACACCGCGTTGTCATCCGACTCGACGGGGCCCATGTGGGTCTTGAACATCAGGTTGAACTGCTTCGGCTCGGTGAAGGTGCCCGAGTTCCCGCATGTGGGGCACCGGTCGGGGTCATCGAGTTTGTCGAGGCGGTGCCTGGCATTGCACTCCCTGCACTCCACGAGCGGATCGGAGAAGGACGAGACGTGCCCCGAGGCGACCCAGACCTCGGGAGACTGCAGGATCGCGGAGTCGATGCCGACGACGTCGTCGCGCATACGGACGGTCGATCTCCACCACTGTTCCTTGACGTTTCGCAGCAACTCGACACCGAGGGGTCCGTAGTCGTATGCAGACCGCAGCCCCCCGTAGATCTCCGATGACTGGAACACGAAACCGCGTCGCTTGGACAGGTTCACGATCGTGTCGAAGTCGGCTGGCATGCGTACGTGATCCCGGATCGGCGGCCACGGATGCTACTGCGGCGCACCCTCCAAGGACCCATCGACGGCACCGCCGAACCGGCGGTCCCGCCCCCTGAACTCATCGATGCATCTGGCGAGCTCCACGCGATCGAAGTCGGGCCACAGCACCGGCGTGAACACGTACTCACTGTATGCGGCCTCCCACAACAGGTAGTTCGACGTGCGTTGCTCGCCGCTGGTGCGGATGACGAGATCCGGGTCGGGCATCTCCGGGATGTAGAGATGCTCGCCGATCGTGCCCAGTTCGATGTCGGCGGGGAGGAGGCTGCCTGCGGCGACCTCGGCGGCAATCGCTCGCATGGCGCCGAGGATCTCGACGCGGCCCCCGTAGTTGAAGGCGAACACCATCGACATCGTGGTGTTGTCCTTTGTGAGTTCCTCGGCGTCGCGGATCCGTTCGAGGAGAATGGGAGGGATGCGGGCGTCGTCGAGGTCTCCCATGAACAAGACGCGCACGCCGAGGTGGTTGAGTTCGTCCCTCCTGCGTTCGAGGAGATCCACGTTGAAGTCCATCAGGAACGACACCTCGTACTCGTCGCGACTCCAGTTCTCGGTAGAGAACGTGTAAACGGTCAGCCACTCGATTCCGAGGTCGATTGCACCATGGACGACGTCGAAGAGGGCGGGTTCCCCGGCCGCGTGCCCCTGCGTGCGGTGGAGGCCACGTGCGTTCGCCCACCGCCCGTTGCCATCCATGATGATCGCGACATGGCGAGGACCGACGGGCTGCCCCACGTCAGCCATCGAGCATCGCCATGCTGCCGAGCTCGCGTTCGAGGTGATACTCGACGAACCGTTTGGTGACACCGAGCGCCTCACGCGAAAAGGATCGATCGGCGTCGGGAAGGTTGGACAGATCGCTCGCCGCGACGGTGGCGAGGTACGGAACGAGTCCCTCGCGCAAGGCATAGGCACCTGGCGTCCTGCAGTCATCACACAGGGATCCCCCGGCAGCGAAGCTGAACCGGGTCAGCGCATCAGGCCTGCCACAACCGGCACATGACGACAGGGCGGGAGCGACACCGATGATGTCGGCAGCCTTCAGAAGGAACGACGTGACCAGATCGGGATGGGGAGGTGCCGCGTCGAGGACCGAAAGGCCCCTGTGTAGGAGGAGGAACAAGCGTTGGGAGGGCTCGTCCTCCTGCGCCACGGCATCGACGACCTCGATCATCGTCCCCGCGGCGAGGACCCGATCGAGGTCGTTGCGGAGATGCGCGAACGCGTTGATGATCGACACCTGTGTGATCGTGTCGAGGTTCGTCCCCTCATAGAGCACGACATCGACGTGGGTGAACGGCTCGAGTCGACCACCGAACCTGCTCCTGGTCTTACGGACACCCTTCGCGACCGTGCGGACCTTGCCGTGATTCGGGCTCAGCAGCACGACGACGCGATGGGACTCCCCGAAGGGATATCCCCGCAACACGATCCCCTGATCGCTTCGCAGCGCCATGTCTTCGTCCCCGCTCGCCGAACCCGCAGGCTACCGACGGCCGCCGACATCGCCGCGGATCACCGCTACATTGGACATATGGCTTCCGACCTCACCCAAGACCAGCGCCGAGAATTCATGGAGGAACACGACGACTGGTCCCTCGACGGCGAGACGATCACCCGCACCTTCGCCTTCTCGGACTTCAGCGAGGCTATGGCGTTCGTCACCCGCGTGGCGCTCGCCTCCGAGGTCGATGACCACCACCCTGACATCGACATCCGGTGGAACAAGGTGACTGTCGCCCTCTCGACCCACTCCGAAGGTGCGCTCACGAGCAAGGACCTTCGGCTCGCTGCCACGTTCGACGCGTTCTAGCACCCTCGGTCTCCGACCGGCAAGGACCTGCGTCACGGCTTCAAACGTGAGAAGACTCTCATGCGGCGCTCACGATCGTCTCACCAACGCCCGCCAACCTCGAACCATGCTTGCGAATCCCTCCGCGTCGCGCTTGTCCGACGAGTCGCTCGCGGGCTTCGACACCCTCATGGGAACGCTGCCACCGGAGCCGATCGTCGCTGCGTACGCGTCGGCGGGCTCGATCATCGACCAATGCTCTCGCATTCAGGTCACGTGGTCCCCCGGGACTCGCCTGATCGTTCGGTTCCGGATCCACGGCATCGGTGGGGATCTCGCAGGAAGGAGGGATGTCGTGGCGTCGGTCGGGACCATCCCCGATGGAGCCCTCCTCGTCGAGGGATCCGACGCATCCGTCGGAATCTGGGTGGTTCCCCACGACCCGGTGCTCCCAGGCCTTGCCTCCGCAATGGATGCTTCGACCGTTGGGGGCGTGCTCGATCGCCTCGGGCACCCCGACACCGATGTTCGGACGAGGCTCGTTGCATATAGGCCTGCTCGAAGAGCCGTCGTCGAGGTTCGTTCGTCCAGACGCACTCTCTACGTCAAGGTCGTACCCCCCGGATCCGTCGCCAGACTCCACCAACTCCATCGGTACCTGTCTTCCCAAGCCCCGGTCCCTGACAGCATCGGGTTCGATCCCGACCTGGGGCTGTTGATCCTGCCCCCCGTGCCGGGCGAGAGCCTCCGCACCGTCCTTCGGAATCCTGACCTCTCACTTCCCGATCCCTCAGCGATCGTCGGATTGGCACACGGCCTCCCAGCACCGGAAACCGACACGGTCTGCACCTCGCCGATCGATCGCCTCGGACACGCCACCTCGCTCCTGAGACGGCTGGTACCCGACGAGTCGGGCCGTATCGATGCCATCGTGTCCCGGATCGGACCCGAAACGGAGGACCCAACGACGCCGTCCCATGGAGACTTCTACGAAGCCCAGGTGCTCGTCCGTGACGCAGCTGTCACCGGGTTCGTCGACGTTGACACTTTCGGGTGGGGACGCCGGAGCGACGATGCAGCGACGATGCTCGGCCATCTCGCCATGCTCTCGGAGGATTCGAGCCACGCGGATCGAATCCTCTCATTCACCCATCGTCTCGCATCGATCTGGAGCGACACGATCGACACCGAGGACACGCTACGCCGCGCGGCGGCGGTCGTACTCGGCCTGGCCACCGGACCCTTCCGAGTGCAGAGCCCGGACTGGGAGCGCCAGACGAGATCCAGGATCACATCTGCGACCCGGATGCTCAATGAGGGGCTGCCTGGTCGTGAGAGAAGTCTCATCGCCAACTCACGGATGCCTCACGTCGGCATTCGAATATAGAGAACAACAGAAGGAGGCAGCAATGCAAACCAAGGATCAGATCCTCAAGAACTGGAAAGTGATGGCAACCGCATCCACGGTCGCCGCGCTCGGGATCACCGGAGTAGCCATGGCGAGCCCGGGGAACGACCAGCCGGCAACACCTCCGGCCATCGAGATCGCGGATCAGCGTGGCGTCGACGTCAGCCTGATCACCTCGACCGATCGACCCACCTTCGAGATCGTCCCGGGACCGACGTACGGACCTTTCGGTGACGACTCGATCGAATCGATGGACTCGCTGGACTCGAACGACTCGATCGAATCCATGGACTCGCTGGACTCGAACGACTCGATCGAATCCATGGACTCACTGGACTCGGACGATTCCGTGGATTCGACGACGTACGTGGACTCCCTCGACTCGGACGACTCCGTGGATTCGACGACGTACGTGGACTCCCTCGACTCGGACGACTCCCTCGACTCAGTCGATTCCATGGACTCGGACGACTCCCTCGACTCCGACTGAACGCTGTGACGGAGTGGCCCGATGGGA
>DATHUV010000083.1:0-12241 GCA_035461905.1 Acidimicrobiia bacterium
CCGATGCCCGCCATTGCGCCGGAGACCGCCATCACCGAGACGTAGATCCACGCGACGCTCATTCCCGCGTATCGGGCGCCGCTCGGGTTGAAACCAACGGCGCGGAACTCGTAACCGATCGTCGATCGATACATGAGCCACCAGATGAACCCAACCGCGGCGAGCGCGATCAGGAACCCGATGTTCACTCGATAACTCCCAAGGAGCAGCGGGAACCGCGCGCTCTGCGCGACCTGCTGGGAGATTGGATCGTTCCGCCCTGCTTCCTGGAAGATCGAGGACTTCAGGAGGTAGTCGACCATGAAAAGGGCGATGAAGTTCAACATGATCGTGGTGATGACCTCGTGGGCTCCCGTCCTCGCCTTGAGGAAGCCGGCGATCCCGGCCCATGCCGCACCGCCGATGATCGCCGCAACGATGGCCATCGGGACGTGAACCAGGGCAGGGAGTGCGAAGCTGAACCCGACCCACAATGCCGCCAAGCCACCGATGTGCATCTGCCCGTTCACGCCGATGTTGAACAAGCCTGCCTGGAATCCGACGGCGACAGCGAGGCCGGCGAAGATGAGGGGTGTCGCTGCGAAGAGTGTCTCTGTCACTGCCCGCGTGGACCCGAACGAACCGACGAAGAGAGCCTTGTAGGCGTCGACTATCCCTGACATCGTCTCGCGGAACGCCTCGCCGGGATCGCTCCCCCACAGGCTCAGCGTGTCAATGTCGGTCACCGCGATGATGAACCCCCCAATGATCAGCGCTGTCAACACGGCGAGCGCAGGTACCAGCATCGCCTGCCAGATGGAGCTCCCGACACCCGTGACCCTATCGAACAGCGTTGGTGCGTCCTTCTCGTCGAAATCCTGCCCTTGCGGTGCCCCGTCTGTCACGACACCGCCTCCTCTCCATGGCTGCCGAGCATCGCCAGTCCGATATCCGTCGTCGATGCGTCCCCATCGAACTCGCCTGCGATCCTTCCCTGGTACATGACCAGGATCCGATCGGCGAGCGCGGTGACCTCATCGAGCTCCGAGGAGACGATGAGGACTGCTGCACCTTCGTCCCGTTCCTCGACGATCCTCGAGTGGATGTACTCGATCGAGCCGACGTCGATCCCGCGGGTCGGTTGGGACGCGACGACGAGGGCCACGTCGCGATCGAACTCCCTCGCGACGATGACCTTCTGCTGGTTGCCGCCGGAGAGTGTGGAGACCAGGACGTCGACACCTGGCGTGCGTACGTCGTACTCGTCGACGAGCCGCTCCGCCCGCTCCCGAGCAGCGTCCCAATCCAGGAGCACGCCGCGTGAGATCGGTGCCGCGTGGTAGGAGTCGAGGATGATGTTCTCGGTCACCGTGAACGGCAGAACCAGACCACTCTCCTGGCGGTCCTCCGGGACGTGGGCAACCCTTCGATTGTGGATCGCGCGAGGAGTCTTCGTCGTGATGTCCTCGCCGTTCAGCATGACCACCCCGCCGAGAGATGGCCGGAGACCTGTGAGGGTCTCGACGAGTTCGGTCTGCCCGTTTCCCTGAACTCCGGCAATACCGACGATCTCGCCGCTGCGCACCGTGAAGGAGACTCCATCGACGGAGCGGTGGTTCCGATCGTCGAGCACGGTGAGAGCTTCTACGGACAGCACGACGTCGCCCGGGTTGGCCACCGCCTTTGTCACGACGAGATCGACGGGCCGCCCCACCATCAGCTCTGCGAGACCAGCCTCGTCGACCTCGCTCGGCAGCACTTCGGCAACCGTCTTACCTCGCCGCATGATCACGATCCGATCCGCGATCTCGAGAGCCTCGCCGAGCTTGTGGCTGATGAATACGATGCCCTTACCGTCGGCTTTGAGACCCTCGACGATCTCGAAGAAGCGTTCGACCTCCGCGGGCGTGAGGACCGAGGTCGGCTCGTCGAACACGACGAAGCGAGCTTCCCGTTCGAGTACCTTGATGATCTCGACGCGCTGCTGGATACCGACGGGAAGGTCCTCGATGATCGCGTCGGGGTCTACGTCGAGGCCGTACCGGCTCGAGATGTCCCTGACCGTGGCACGCGCCCTCCGCTTGTCGAGCCAACCGATGCGCTTCGTCGGCTCGTCGCCGAGAATCACGTTCTCCGCAACAGAGAACACAGGCACGAGCATGAAGTGTTGGTGCACCATGCCGATTCCTGCCGCGATGGCGTCGCCGGGCGAATCGAGGACGAGGGGGGATCCATCCAGCAGGACCTCCCCCGACGTCGGGGTGTAGAGGCCATAGAGGATGTTCATCAACGTGGTCTTGCCCGCCCCGTTCTCGCCGAGAAGCGCGACCGTCTCACCCTCGGACACCGTCAGGTTGACATCGTCGTTTGCAAGCACACCGGGGAACCGCTTGGTGATGCCCCGCAGTTCCAGTGACACGCCTGAGCCTCCGTTCAGCGATGCAGGGCATACCTTAGATCACGATGGAAACACATGCGGCTCGGGACGCGGGAAGGGACCCCGCCTGAGGCGGGGCCCCTTCTTGCGATCGTCTGATCGGTATTGGCTCAGTAGCCGACTGGCGTGAATGCCGCCTGGATCGTGCCGTCCTTGATGTCCTGGAGGAGCTGCTCGACCTCAGCCTTGAGCTCGTCCGAGACCCTCGAGTCCCAGTCGTGGTACTCGGACAGTCCCACACCGTCGTTGGCAAGGTTGCCGACGAACGAGCCTGCCGTCCACGTTCCCGCAGCCTGATCGCTCACGGCCAGCGCCACGAACGGTGCGATGGCCTTCTCGACCGTCGTCAGCCACAGGGGCTGATACTGCGACGGCATCGCGAAGTACGCGTCAGCGTCGACACCCACGAGTGCGGCATCGAGGCCCAGGTCGTTGATGACGTCACCTGCGGGGAGGTTGATCGCTCCACCGACTGGGATGATGATGTCGCAGTTCTCCTGGAACAGGCTCTCGGCGGTGCTCCTTGCGAGGTTCATGTCGGTGAAGCTTCCCGTGAAGAGACCGTCAGCTGCCTCTGGATCCCATCCGAGGACCTGGACATCGGTGCCCTTGACCTCGTTGTAGTGCTGGGCGCCCCTCGTGAACCCGTCCATGAAGATCGACACGGTCGGGAAGTTCGCACCACCGTACGTGCACAGAACACCCGTCGTCGATGTGCCAGCGGCGAGGTATCCGGCGGCGAACGCCGCCTCGTCCGTCTGATAGACGAGCTCACGGACGTTCGGCAGGGCCAACGGAGCGAAGCTCGCATCCGTCAGAACGTTGTCGATCATCGTCCAGATGATGTCAGGGTGTGCCTGCGCATTGATCCCGGTGACCTCGCCGAGGGCGAAGCCAACGGTCACGATGTGCTCACAGCCCTGCGAGACCATCTGATCGATGTTCGGCTGCCAGTCCGTCGAGTCCGTCGACTCGAGGAAGAACGAATCCTCGGTGGCCACGCCGGCTTCGATCGCAAGCTGGACACCTGCCCATGCACTCGCATTGAAGCTGCGGTCATCGACGCCTGCGAGGTCCGTGACGAGGCACGTCTTGATCGCTTCGCCGGTGAACGGTTCGGTGGTCGTGGTTTCTTCGCCCGCCGTGGTGGTCGTTTCTCCCGCCGTGGTGGTCGTTTCGCCACCGCCTGCGGTGGTTGTCGTCTCGTCTGCATCGTCGCCGCACGCGGCAACAACGAGGGCGAACGCGAGCATCAGTACGATGATCGACGATCGCTTGGTGAACCTTGAGCGCATCAGTGCACCCTTTCGTTGGTCGTAGTCATTTGACGTCCCTGCCCAGATGTGTGCGGGAGGTACGACCAAGTCTAGGCGAAGAACACCGCGAACCACGCTCCCGACGGTGCGCCGCAACGCTGGGTTGGCGTCAGTTCTCGGCGAGCTCGACGGGAGGCTTCTCCGGCATCTCGACCGTCTCGAACGACAGCGAATCCGGGCTGTCGGCGTCCACCGAGACCAGGATCGTGCTTCCTGCCGGAAACTCCTTGAACAGGACCTTCTCCGACAGTGGATCCTCCAGCATGCGCTGGATCGCCCGCCGCAACGGCCTTGCCCCGAGTTGGGGATCGTACCCTTTGCGCCCGAGGAGCTCCTTGGCGTCGTCGGTGAGGACGAGGTCGAGCGCCCGGGATTCGAGCTGCTCGCGGACGCGGACGAGGAGGAGGTCCACGATCTGTTTCACCTCGTCCATCGTGAGCTCATGGAAGACGATCACCTCGTCGATGCGGTTGAGGAACTCAGGACGGAAGTGCGTCTTCAGCGCATCCATCACCTTCTCACGCATCTTGTCGTAGTTGAGCTCGTCACTCGTGTCCGAGAACCCGATTCGCGTCTTGCGCAGGTCCGCGGTACCGAGGTTCGACGTCATGATGATGACGGTGTTCTTGAAGTCCACCGTGCGACCCTGTGAGTCCGTCAGACGACCATCCTCGAGGATCTGGAGGAGGATGTTGAACACGTCGGGATGGGCCTTCTCGATCTCGTCGAACAGGACGACCGAGAACGGCTTGCGCCGCACTGCCTCGGTAAGCTGACCACCCTCGTCGTAGCCGACGTATCCGGGAGGTGAGCCGACGAGGCGGCTGACGGCGTGCTTCTCCATGTACTCCGACATGTCGATCTGGATGAGAGCGCTCTCCTCGCCGAAGAGGAACTCTGTCAGCGACTTGGCTGTCTCCGTCTTGCCGACCCCGGACGGTCCGAGGAAGATGAACGACCCTGAGGGACGCTTCGGATCCTTCAGGCCTGCCCTGGTGCGACGGATCGCCTTCGAGACCGCGTTGATCCCGTCCTGCTGCCCGATGATGCGCTTGTGGAGTTCTTCCTCCATGTTGAGGAGCTTGGCGGTCTCCTCCTCGGTCAACCGATGAACGGGGATCCCGGTCCACTGTGCGAGGACCTGGGCGATCTCTTCCTCGTCGATCGTGGACCTGAATATCTGACCTGCTGCCGTGGACATCGATTCCGCATCGGCGCGCTGATCCATCAGCTCGCGCTCACGATCGCGCAGCTGCGCCGCACGCTCGTATTGCTGGGCATTGATGGCCTCGCGCTTGTCCGTTCGGAGCTTCCCGATCTGGTCGTCGATCTGCTTGACCTCGTCTGGCAGGTTCGAACGGCGGAGGCGCATCCGACTCCCTGCCTCATCGAGCAGGTCGATCGCCTTGTCGGGGAGGAATCGGTCTGCGATGTACCGGTCGGCGAGGTTCGCCGCGTTGACCAAGGCCTGTTCCGTGAACTCGACCTTGTGGTGCTCCTCGTAGGACTCCCTCAGCCCTTCGAGGATCTTGATCGTGTCGGCAACCGATGGCTCCTCGACGCGGATCGGCTGGAAGCGACGCTCGAGGGCGGAGTCCTTCTCGAGGTACTTGCGGTATTCCTCGAGCGTTGTCGCGCCGATGGTCTGGAGCTCCCCGCGGGCGAGCATCGGCTTGAGGATGCTCGCTGCGTCAATGGCACCCTCTGCGGCGCCTGCGCCGACGAGGGTGTGGATCTCGTCGATGAACAGGATGATGTCACCGCGGGTGCGGATCTCCTTCAGGACCTTCTTGAGGCGCTCCTCGAAGTCACCTCGATACCGCGAGCCTGCGACGAGCGCTCCCAGGTCGAGGGTGTAGATGTGCTTGTCGGTCAACGTGTCGGGGACCGTCCCATCGACGATCTGCTGTGCGAGACCCTCGACGATGGCGGTTTTCCCGACACCGGGCTCGCCGATGAGGACCGGGTTGTTCTTGGATCGCCGCGACAGCACCTGCATGACGCGCTCGATCTCCTTGGCGCGCCCGATCACGGGGTCGAGGCTCTGTTCCCGGGCGAGCTGGGTGAGGTTCCGGCCGAATTGGTCGAGGACAGCCGATCCCGAGGAACTCGCCTCGCCACGGGAGCTCGAGGATCCCGATCCCTGTGAGGATCCCGACCCTCCGCCTTCGTCACCCTGGACGCCGCTGAGGAGCTGGATCACGGTCTGGCGGACCTTCGTGAGCTCGGCGCCGAGCTTCACGAGAACCTGGGCGGCGACACCTTCGCCTTCGCGGATGAGGCCGAGGAGGATGTGCTCCGTGCCGATGTAGTTGTGGCCGAGCTGGAGCGCTTCACGGAGCGAGAGTTCGAGGACCTTCTTGGCACGAGGAGTGAACGGGATGTGCCCGCTCGGTGCCTGGGAGCCCTGCCCGATGATCTCGACGACCTGGCTGCGGACGGATTCGAGGCTGATGTCCATGCTCTCGAGGGCACGAGCAGCGACACCCTCGCCCTCGTGGATGAGGCCGAGCAGGATGTGCTCAGTGCCGATGTAGTTGTGGTTGAGAAGCCTGGCTTCTTCCTGCGCGAGGACAACGACTCGACGGGCTCTATCTGTGAAACGTTCGAACAACGTCCTTCACCCCTTGATCAACAGTGGCGCATCGTCACCGTGCGCCCCGCGGAGTATAGATACCCGATCCGGGTACCCCGGGGAACCTCCCCGGTCGATTGGCCGGCGCTCGCTACCCAGAACGTGCGTTGTACCATCCTCATTCCTTCGTTGGAGCGCACTGCCGTGGATCGCCCAATCTTCCAAGATCTCGTTCCCATCCCGCGGGTGTGGGAACGCATGGCAGCCGTCGAGCGCCGCCTGAGCGAGGTGACGGTCGCAGATACCGAGTTCCTCACGAACATCGCCCAGCACCTCCTCTCTGCTGGCGGAAAGCGATATCGACCGCTGCTCGCCCAGGTCGCGGCGGAACTCGGACCGAACACGGGTGCAGAGCCTGTCGAGGCCGGTGTCTCCGTCGAGCTGGTCCACCTCGGCTCCCTCTACCACGACGACGTCATCGACGAGGCCGACTCACGACGCGGTCAGACAAGCGTCAACGCGAATTGGGACAACACCATCGCCATCCTCGCCGGTGACTTCCTCCTCGCAAGGGCATCAGAGGTCGCCGCACCCCTCGGTGAGGAGGCGGTCGCCCTGATCGCTCGCACATATGCCACCCTCTGCGAGGGACAAGTCAGCGAACTCGTGTGGGCGAACGACCTATCCCATGGACCTGCCGGCTATCACGCGGTGATCGGGGGCAAGACGGCATCCCTCATTCGCACGTCCGCCCGTCTCGGGGCGATCACCGGAGGCGCCGATTCCGACACCGTCGAGGCGATCAGCGAGTGGGCGTGGGAGATGGGCATGGTGTTCCAGATCACCGATGACGTCCTCGACCTCATCGCATCGGACGTCTTCCTCGGGAAGCCGGCGGGATCCGACATCGGGGAGGGCACGTTCACCCTTCCCGTCCTCCTGGCCGCCGAGGGACCCGACGGTGAGGAGATCGCCTCGCTTCTCGCTTCGGGAAAGCCATACAGCCAGGCCTCGATCGCCAGGGTCATCGAGCTGACCGTCTCGGGCGGCTATGTCGACGTCGCCCTCGACGAGGCCGCAGATCGCATCCGCCTCGCCGAGAAGGCAGCACAGCGCATTCCGGACAATCCGCTGACCGATGTCCTCGCCAACCTCGATCAGTACCTGCTCGATCGGGTCGGATCTGCGAGGAGCTGATCGGGTGGACCCACCCGACCGATTGCCCGACCGATTGATGGGGTCACCGTTGGCTCGTTCACGGATCCTCGCTGTCGTGGTCTCGTGTGTGATCGCCGCGTCATCATGCACGGTGACGTCCGGAACGACCCCCTCCTCAACTTCCGGACCATCCACCCCTGAATCGTCCACGACGACCACCCGACCGATCGAGCCCGGCGCACCGCTGGTTCCCCCGGAGCTACCGGACCCGGACGCGCTTGCAGCCTCGTGGCTCGCGGTGCCTGAGGGTTTCGAGGCGACCGAGGAACGTGGCCTGTTCGAACAGGATGCGCTCACCGCGATCGGTCTCTGGTTGCCGAACGAGATCGTTGCGGGCAGATCGGATGCCGTCTACCGGGCGGGAGACCGATTTCTCGTGGTGGTGTCGATCGTCCCGACCATGTCCGTGCGCGGTGATCCGGGCCTCGTCCCGGTCCTCGCTTCGCTCGACGAGCAGGGTTCCGAAGTCACCGAGGGCGTGTTCGAGACCTCGACGGCCGCAGGCCTCGCCGTCTCCCTGTGGTCGAACGGCGACGGCTTCCTCGCTGCCACGTCCATCGACGACGGGGTCGCAACCGACTACCTCGCCGAGCGCGAGGTGGCACGGCAGCCGCTTCCGATATGGCGGACGGGTGACTGTGTCTACCTCGATCCCGACGAGGGCCTTCCGTGGGCACCCGTCGCCCTCGACCGCGTCGTGCCATGCGACGGCGCCCACAATGGGGAGGTCCTGTTCGGCGACGCGATGGCGACCGACGCCGAGACGTTCGATGAGGATGCCGTGACGTACCAGCGGAACTACACGTGCGACCGCGAGTACGAGACGTTGCTCGGACCCCAGAGGGACCGAACCCCCAGCCTCGTCACGTATATGCCGGACGAGGACGAATTCGCGAGGGGAGACCGATATCTCGCCTGTCTGGTCAGGATCCCGACGAATGAGGGAGTCGAGTTGGTCGCTGGCAGGCTTTCGGATCGAGATGATCTCGTCTGGTCTCCCGATCCAGGAACGTGCTTCGGACGCACCCTCGCACCCGAGGGTCTCGATTGCGGCACTGCCCACTCCTACCAGTACCTCGGGACCGCCGAGACCGACCTCGACGCATGGCCGCGCACGACCGAGAGCTTTGCGGAGGCGTGTAACGACCTCGTCGATGCCCTCCCGGCGGGTCCCGTACGGATCGACGTGTTTCCGACGGGCTTGTACCCGTATGCGTTCGAGGGTGGCGACCGGACGGTTCGATGCATGGCGTTCGCATCCGACGCGGACGGCATCGTCGAGGTCGTGGGGAGCTTCACCGACAGATGGCGCGTCGTCCGACAGGACGGCATACCAGCCTGATCGGCCCGGAGCGTTCCTGC
Organism: Acidimicrobiia bacterium; assembly: GCA_035461905.1. Classification (GTDB taxonomy): domain Bacteria; phylum Actinomycetota; class Acidimicrobiia; order Spongiisociales; family UBA5794; genus SZUA-442. The sequence goes on from DATHUV010000083.1 coordinate 8,888, forward strand.
GGGCGAGCTCCGGAGCACAGATACGTCACGTGATGCGCGCCAGGAAGAGCCTTCCGACCGTCAATCGGGTCACGCCGGGTCGCCCTTTTGCCCGCTATGGGCGGCCCATTACGGGCCTGCGCCGTAGTCGTTGATGTCCACTGATTCGAGGACGGCACCGTCAACACCGAACGCGGTGAATGTGACATCGAATGGCCACTCCAGTTCCACCGTCACTGACGCGACTCGACCAACTGGACGCTGGTAGGCCAACGGTTCGCCGTCAATGGCGAAGGCGGCGATCGACGTGCCATCAGGCACTTGGAGCCATTGAAACGTGAACGTGCCATTGGGTGGGTATGCGGATCCAATCTGCACATCCAGGGTCCGCTCACCACTGGGGTCTTCTGAAAGCGAGTAGTAACAGCAGTCGAAGCTCGCTGTGAGGTGGTCTCGACCTGTGTGGCCCGTGAACCACCGGTACAGGTGGTCCCACGGGTTCCTTGCTGCACGTTCGTCAGCCCACATCAGCATGGGTTCCCCGTCGCTATGCCCGAGATAGGCGACGTAGCCCTTGTCGGAGTAGCCATCGTCGGCGGCCATCCCTTCTTGGGACCACGAGAGATCTGGTCCGAGCGACGCAGTGTCGAACTGTGGCTCAGGCGCCAAGGTTCCCTGCCAGATGGCGAGGGACTCGCCGACGGCGTCTCGAAGGACTCCGTCCACAGGGACGTTGTGGAGCGGCCCAATCTGGACGATTCCACCGGTGTCGGGGTCTGGGCCAGCAGGTTCAAGGCGTGCCATCGTCGCAACCAGGACAAGGAGTACCAAGCCGATTCCTACGAACAAGGCCGCACGCCCACGCCCGTTCACCTTGACAACCCCGCTGGCCTGGATGAGATGCTACGAACGATAGTTGGGCCGCACGTAGCGGCACGTATGCGCTGGTGTCCTGATCACGTTTCCCACCTAAGAATGTCAGACCGGCCGCATCGTCGGGAACAGGATGACCTCGCGGATGTGGTGCTGGTCGGTGAGCAGCATCACCAGCCTGTCGACCCCGATCCCGATGCCTCCGGTCGGCGGGAGGCCGTACTCGAGGGCCAGTAGGTAGTCCTCGTCAACCGGGTGTGCCTCCTCATCACCTGCGGACCTCAGCTCGCGCTGGGCTTCGAACCGGACCCGCTGGTCGATCGAATCGTTGAGCTCGGAGAAGCCGTTCACGTACTCGGAGCCTGCGACGAACAACTCGAACCGCTCCGTCACATGCGGCTTCGAACGGTGGATCCTGGCGAGGGGCGACGTCTCGACGGGGTGCTCGGTGACGAACGTCGGATCCCAGATCGTCGGCTCCACCAGTGCGTCGAACAGTGCCTCGACGATGCGCCCCGACCCCCACTGGGACTCTACGACCACTCCATGGACGGAGGCGAGCTCGACGAGGTCATGACGATCGGTGTCGTAGGCGATGTCGGTTGACGTCGCCTCTCGCACGGCCTCGAGCATCGACACCCGCCGATAGGGCCCTGCGAGATCGAGTTCCCTCCCGCGGTACTCGATGGTCGTCGCTCCCCCGGTGACCTCGGCACAGGCCGCGACGACCGCCTCGACCAACCCCATCATGTCCTCGAAGTCTGCGAACGCTTCGTAGGACTCGAGCATCGTGAACTCCGGATTGTGGGTCGCGTCGACGCCCTCGTTGCGGAAGATCCTGCCGATCTCGTAGACGCGCTCGAGTCCTCCGACGACGAGTCGTTTGAGGTGGAGCTCGGTCGCGATCCTCAGAGACATGTCGAGGTCGAGCGCGTTGTGATGCGTGGCGAAGGGTCGGGCGGTGGCCCCCGTGGCCTGTCCCAGGAGGACCGGTGTCTCGACCTCGATGTACCCGCGGCCGTCGAACTGGCGTCGCAACTCCGAGACGATCAGTGATCGAGTCCTCGCGATGCGCCGCGAGTCCTCGTTCGCCATGAGGTCGATGTAACGCTTCCTACTGCGCTGCTCGACGTCCTGGAGCCCGTGCCACTTGTCGGGGATCGGCCGCAGGCTCTTCTGGAGGAGCACGAAGGACGAGATGCGCACCGAGAGCTCCCCTCGTTTCGTCGTGATGACCTCACCGGACGCGCCGACCCAGTCACCGTGGTCGAGTTCCAGGAACTCGACGAATCGTTCCTCGCCGAGTCCGCGAATGTCTGCAAAGAGTTGGATCGTTCCGTCGACGTCCGACAGGACGCCGAACGCGAGCTTGCCCATGTCCCTGACGTTCATGAGCCTCCCGGCGACGGACACGTCGGTCGCCGTCCCCGAACCCGGTGCGAGGTCCCCGAACGCAGCCCTGATGTCCCCCGACGTGTGGGACCGATCGAAGGAGTACGGGAACCCGCCGTCCTCCATCACGGCGCGGTACTTGGCGAGGCGTGCCGCGGTGAGTGGATGGGCCTCGAGGTCCCCGTCCTCGTCGATACCGTCTAAGTCGTCGTGGTCGGTCATGCGCTGTCCCGATTCAGGTCGAAGATGATGCGGAGTCCCTCGAGCGTGAGGTACGGGTCCACGATGTCCACGCTCGAGCAGTGCGGCACGATGGTAGGTGCCAGCCCTCCGGTCGCGACCCTTGTCACCGGTCCGTCGAACTCGGAGGCGATGCGTTCCATGATCCCATCGACGAGGCCGGCGTGACCATAGAGGGCTCCCGATTGGATGGCCTCGACGGTGCCCTTTCCCACCACGGATCTCGGCGGCGTGAACTCAACCCTCCGGAGTGCCGCGGTTCCCGATACGAGCGCGTTCGTCGCGATCTCGAGGCCGGGAGCGATCGCGCCGCCCAGATACGCGCCGCTCTCGCTGACGACATCGAAGTTGGTCGACGTACCGAAGTCGACCACGACGACGGGGCAGTCGTACCGCTCGCGCGCTGCCACGGAGTTCACGATGCGGTCGGCTCCGACCTCGCGCGGATTGTCGATCTCGATCGCCATCCCGGTGCGAACCCCTGGCTCGACCACGATGACGGCTCCGGAGACGACGTGGGGAGCGACACGGCGAATCGTCGCTGTCATCGCCGGCACGACGCTCGACACGCACAGGCCCTTGATGTCGCTTTGGGTGAAACCGTCCGCACCGAGGATGCCGTTGAGCTGCCATCGGATCTCATCGAACGTCGCTTCAGGGTCAGTCGACACCCTCCAATGCCCGATCAGCTCGTGACCATCGAACATCCCGAGGGCGATCTGCGTGTTGCCGATGTCGATCGTGAGCAGCATCAGGTTCCTCCGTACACCATGCTCGGTCCGGTCAGTCTGGTGCCGCGGTCGGCCGTGCGGCGGTCCGCGTCGAACGAGACATTGTCGATGAGCCTGACGCTACCCACGGTTGCCGCAA
>DATHUV010000084.1:0-59861 GCA_035461905.1 Acidimicrobiia bacterium
GGGGGGGCGCACGTTCCGAGCTCATGGTCGACGTCGGCTCAGCAGAGTCGGTTCAGCAGCAGGGTTCGCCGCAGCAACCCTCGTCGGGACAGCATGTTTCATCGATCATTGGTTTCACCTCCTTCCGCCCATCAACGTCGATCGGACATGGCCGCCTGATGGAGACCATATAGATGATCATCTATATGTTATAATATAGACACATGTCTATAGGTAAAGAAGGTGACTCCATGGATTGTTGCGAGCCGTTGTGCTGCAGCCCACTCGATGAGTTGTCCGCCACGGAGATGGCAGGGCGCCTCAAGGCCCTGGCGGATCCGACCCGGCTCAGGCTCTTCAGTCTCATCGCTGCCGCACAGGAGCGGTGCGCGTGCGATCTCACGGAGCCGCTCGCCGTGAGCCAACCGACCGTCAGCCATCACCTCAAGGTGCTCCTCGAAGCAGGGCTGGTCACGAGGCAACAGCGCGGGAGATGGGCGTACTACGAGGTCGATCGTGCCCGACTCGCCGAGCTGAGCACGTTCCTAGCCCCGGTTGGGAACCAACGGGCTCCCGAACACGACGGTGACCTCCGCTCCCCCGTCGCGCGATGATCCGATCCTGACGCCACCACCCGTCCGTTCAGCCGTTCGTACCACGATGTCGAGTCCGAGCCCCGTCGAACCCGCAGCCGAGGTCCCGCGCTTTGCCGCCCCGAGATCCACGAAACCGGGACCGTCGTCCGAGACGATCAGAACCGGGCATCCGTCGGCCTGACGGCGAACGGTGAGCCGGTACCCGCTGCCAGCGGGAGTGTGGGCGAAGACGTTCTCGACGAGCACGTCGACCATCGCGCCGAGGTCCGTCCGTGCGAGGGCCACCGGATGCGACCCCTCTCCCACACGGACCGCGGTTGCACGCCCCTGTTCGTCCGCGAGGACCTGCCAGAAGGCTGCCCGATGCGCTACCACCTCGCCGAGATCGACGTCCTCATCGCTCGCAGACCCGATCGACCGACCCCGGGCCGAGCGAATGAGCCTGTCGATCTCACGCTCGAGCTCGTCTACGTCATGACGAAGGGCTTCACTCTCCCCCGGATCCGCAAGGGTTTCGGACTGGAGGCGCAACGCTGTCAGCGGGGTCCGCAAACGGTGTGAGAGATCCGCGACGGACTCCCGCTCGGCCGCCAACAGCTCATCGAGGCGGCCCGCAAGCGTGTTGAACGCCTTGCCGACCTCAGCGATCTCCTGCGGACCTCCCGGTTGGACCCGCGTGTCGAGCGATCCCTCGCCCCACCGATGGGCTGCCTCTGACAACTCGGTCACCGGCCGGACAACGGATCGGCCGAGCCAATCTGCGGCGAGCACTGCGATGGCGATGATGGCCACGGCGAGCCCGAGGAGCATCGCCCATGCCACTCGCACGCCCCTCGTCAGCTCGGCATCCGTCACAAACGCCCGCACGACCACCGTGCCATCCGTTCCGGGAGGATCTGGGAGAAGGACGGGAACGAGGACCTCGGCACCTCCCTCCGCTGCCGCGGTGAAAGCTGCCCCGCGCCGCGCCTGTTCGACGTTGCTCGAGGGGACCCCTACCGCACCTACCACCGTGTCGTCTACGAAGATCACACTCAGCTCGGCGGGATCTCCGAAGCGCCCGAGGACCGCCCGTGCGTAGTCGGGCGTGACGACGCCCGACGGCGAGGCAGGCGCCAACACGGCGATTGCTGCCGCAACGGATTGGGCGTCGCGCTCAGCGCCGCTGAGGGCACGTGTCTGTGCCTGGTTCCGGATGAGGATGCCGACGGGTATGAGGAACGCTACGACGACAAGGGAGGCGACGGCAAGGCTCAGGAGAGCGAGACTCCTCCTCATGTGGGATCGACGAGCTTGACCCCGACACCGTGGACCGTCTCGAGGTATCGACTCTCGGCGGCCGATTCTCCCAGCTTCTTGCGTATCCACGACAGGTGGACGTCCACGGTCTTCTCCGAGCCGCCGTAGGGCTGGCGCCAGACCTCGGCCATGAGCTGTCGCTTCGACACGACCGTTCCTTCGCGCTCTGCGAGGTGCACGAGGAGGTCGAACTCCTTGGGGCTGAGGTGGACGACGTCGCCATCGAGTGTTGCGAGCCGCGCGTCGGGGTCGAGCCTCAGTCCCCCGACGGCGAGGACAGGTCGCGATGCGTCGCTCGATGCACGCCGCAACACGGCACGAACCCTCGCTTCGAGCTGTTCGACGCTGAACGGCTTCACGAGGTAGTCGTCTGCGCCCGCGTCGAGCGTCCTGATGACGTCACGGTCCTCGCTTCGGGCCGTTGCGACGACGACAGGGACGTCGGTGACGGCACGAATCATCTTGAGCAGTTCGCCGCCGTCGAGATCGGGAAGGCCCATGTCGAGGACGACGACGTCGGGTGACGATCCCACTATGAGCTGGAGTCCATCGAGGGCGGTGCCGGCCCCGTGGACTTCGTAGCCCTTCTCGGCAAGGACCCGTGCCATGAGCTCACGGATCCGTTGATCGTCCTCGATGATCACGACTGCGGCCACGGCGGTAGCAAAGCAGGTGGCGCCGGTCTTAGCAACTCCTTAACATGTTGTTGGATACGCGGAAACCCCGGGGTATGGACGATGACGACATTGCGGCAGAGACTCCTCCTGGTCGCCGGCTGGCTCGCTGCAGCCGTAGGCGCAGGTTTGGTGGCCTCGGGCGCCGTCGCCGTGGCAGGTGGCCAGGTCCTCGACCGACCCCTTCGCCCCATGACAGCAGCCGAGGTCGCTGCGCTCCCTGTCGATGAGGTGGGTACCTCGGGGGTGATCGAGCCCCATGCCTCCGGCGGTTTCGGACAAACCACCCCGGAGCCCACCTCGGGGAGCGATGAAGCCGTCGACGGTCGGGTGGACCCGACCGGCGCCGGGAGGAGTTCCGCATCGACCTCGGAACCCGAGGACGATCCGTTCGTCTCCTCGACGAGTACCTCCGTCGTGCGCGTCGTCTCCGTCGTGGGTGGGACCGCTTCGTTCGCCGTCGTCGACGACTCGCTTACGTTGCTGTGGGCCACGCCACAGCCGGGGTACGTCGCAACGACGAGGCGTCAAAGCCGCGAGTCCATCACGATCGCCTTCTCCTCGAACCGCGGGGTGTGGGTCGTAGAGGCGACGTCGATCGACGGCACGATCACCGCTGATTCCCGGCCGGAGCCGATAACCTAAACGGTCGAATCCCTGGACGGGTCCGGCTTGAACGAGAGCGTCTTGTCGTAGCTCTCCACGAACGCCAGAACGTCCTCGGGACGGAGGGGTCGCGCAACGAGGTATCCCTGCACGCGGTTGCACCCGAGCGCCCGCATGACCGACAGCTCCTCGGGCGACTCGACGCCCTCGGCGATGACCTCGAGGTCGAAGCTCTTGGCGATCGCGATGATCGCGGAAGCGACCTGCTCCGCCTCCTTGCGTCGGTGCGCCTCTCGCACGAACGTGTCGTCGATCTTGAGCGCGCTGATGGGAAGGCTCTGGAGGTGGCGAAGGGATGAGTATCCCGTGCCGAAGTCGTCGATCGAGACCTTCACGCCCATGTCCGCGAGACGCTCGATCGCGCGAGATGCCCTCTCGGATTCCTGGGTGATCATCCTCTCGGTCACCTCCACCTCGAGGTGACGCGGATCGAGGTCCGCGGCGGCGAGGGCGATCGCGATCGTCTCGACGAGGTTCGCGTCACGGAAGAGCCTCTCCGAGGCGTTGACGGCGACACGCATCGGGCGCATCCCGTCGTTGGTCCAGCGGCGCATGTCGAGGCAGGCGACATCGATCAGCCACTCCGTCATCGGCACGATGAGATCGGACTCCTCCGCCAATGGAATGAACTCCCCTGGCATGATGAGACCTCGTTCGGGGTGGTCCCACCGCATCAGCGCCTCGAGCCCGATGACGATCCCGCGGGCGACGTCGACCTTCGGTTGGTACTCGACGCGGAGCTGGTTCTTCGCGGTGATCGCCACCCTCAGATCCTCCAGGAGGTCGAGGCGATCCGTGGTCCGGTCCCTCAGCGTCCGCGTGTAGTACTGGTACGTGTTACGTCCGGCCGACTTCGACTGGTACATCGCCGTGTCCGCACCCTTGACGAGTTCCTCGTACGTATCCCCGTCGAGCGGATACACCGAGATTCCGATCGATGTGGTGATGACGATCTCGCGATGTCCCACGCTGAACGGCGTCCCGATGGCCTTGAGCACCTTGTGGGCGACCTGGCCCGCGTCCTCGACCCTCTTGCCCCCTTCGAGGAGAATCGTGAACTCGTCACCGCTGAGTCGGGCAACCGTGTCGGTTTCGCGCAGGCACGCGACGAGGCGCGCCGCGATCTGGCGCAGGAGCTCGTCACCGACGGCATGACCGAATCGATCATTGATGTCCTTGAACCCGTCGATGTCGAGGAACATCACGGTAACGAGACCGCCATCGCGACGGGCCCTGGCGATCGCAGAGTTGAGCCGATCGCGGAACAAGGTGCGGTTGATGAGCCCCGTCAGCTGGTCGTACTGGGCCATGTACCCGAGACGACGGTCGGTTCGCCGACGCCGCAGGTACACGACACCGAACGCGCACGCGCTGATGAAGGCGGCTCCAGCAACGATGGCGAAGATCAGCATCTGTGCTCACGTCCGACGGTCACACGGAATCATCGGCAGCGGCACCGCGGGAGTGAAGTAGTTGCATCGGAGCGAGCCGGGAGGTGCGCTGACAGGAATGGCGAGTACTGGTGCCCGGGGCGGGATTCGAACCCACACACCCTTGCGGATAGCGGATTTTAAGTCCGCCGCGTCTACCGATTTCGCCACCCGGGCCTGCGGGCAGGGTACCGGGTCCGCTTCGGCGTAGCCGTACCGGAGTGCGTAGTCTTCCCGTACCCGGAAAAGGAGTCCTTTGGTGAAAGTCTTCCCTCCCGAGAAGATCCGCAATGTCGCTCTCGTCGGTCATGCAGGATCAGGGAAGACGACGCTCGCGGAGGCCCTCCTCTACCGCGCCGGTTCGATCGGGAGGATCGGGAGGGTCGAGGACGGCAACACCGTCACCGACTATGACCCCGAGGAGCACGGGCGTGGGATGAGCGTGACGATGGCACTCGCACCGTTCGAGTGGCGTGGCCACAAGGTCAACCTCATCGACACGCCGGGATACGCGGACTTCGCCGGGGACCTCCACGCAGCCTTGCGCGTCGCCGACCTCGCGGTGTTCGTCGTGAGCGCCGTCGAGGGTGTCGAGGTGCAGACCGTGTATGCGTGGCGTATCGCGGAGAAGCTCGGTGTGCCGAGGATGGTGTTCATCAACAAGCTCGACAAGGAACGTGCGTCGTTCGATGAGACCCTTCGGGACCTCCGGGATCGTTTCGGAGCCGGCGTGGCACCGATCGAACTCCCGATCGGACAGGAACAGGCGTTCCACGGGGTCGCCGACCTGTTCCGTGACAGGGCATACGTCTACGACACAGGGAAGGCCGAGGTCGTCGACATGCCTGACGAGATCGCCGATCGCGAGCACGAGGTCCACGACAACCTCGTCGAGGGCATCGTCGTCGGGGATGACGCGCTTCTCGAGCGGTACCTCGAGGGTGAGGTCCCCACCGTGGACGAGCTCGAGCACACGATGGCGATCGGCGTCGCAGCCGCAAAGGTGTTTCCCGTCGTGTGCGGCTCGGCGATCGGACCGATCGCCGTCGATCGTCTCGCGGACTTCATCGTCGAGCTCGGGCCGTCACCCCAGGACCGGCCGCTCACCGAGGTCATGGCAGGCGACGAGCTCGTCGAAATCGAGAAGGACCCGAACGGCGATCCGCTCGCGTTCGTGTTCAAGACCCTCGCCGATCCGTACGTCGGCCAGATCTCCCTCATGAAGGTGCTGTCAGGGACCATCAAGCCCGAGACCCACCTCACGAACGCCAGGACGGGTCAGGACGAGCGCCTCGCCAAGATCGCCACCATGTTCGGGAAGGAGACGACCCTCGTGGACTCGGCGCCCGCAGGCGACATCGTCGCTGCGGCGAAGCTCACCAACACCACGACCGGGGACACGCTCGCCCCGAAGAACAAGCCCGTGAAGGCCCTCCCCATCGATCGACCTGCTGCCGTCCTCGCCACGGCCGTCGTGGCACGAACACAGGCCGATGACGACAAGCTTTCGACTTCGCTCTCGAGGATCCTCGACGAGGACGCATCGTTGGCGATGACCCACAACGAGGAGACACGCCAGACCCTGCTGTGGGGCCTCGGAGAGACCCACCTCGGCATCACACTCGAGAAGCTCGAACGCAAGTTCGGGGTCCAGGTCGACCAGGAACCCGTGCGCGTCGCATATCGCGAGACGATCACCCGCCCTTCAGAGGCCGAGGGCAAGCACAAGAAGCAGTCAGGCGGTCATGGCCAGTTCGGCGTCTGCCACCTCAGGCTCGCTCCCCTGCCACGGGGCGAGGGGTTCGCGTTCATCGACGCCGTGAAGGGTGGAGCCATCCCGCGCCAGTTCATTCCCGCCGTCGAGAAGGGGCTCATCGAGACCATGGCGGAAGGAGGACTCCACGGGTACCCGGTCGTGGACATCGAGGCGACCGTCGACGACGGCAAGTACCACTCGGTCGACTCCTCGGAGATGGCGTTCAAGCTCGCCGCCAGGGCGGGGTTCAAGGCGGCGTTCGACGCGGGAGGCCCGATCGTGCTCGAACCGGTGTCACGGGTCCTGATCACGGTGCCGCCCGACTATCAGGGCGACGTCATGGGCGACATCGCAGCAAGGCGTGGGGCTGTGCAGGGTTCGATGGCGAACCTGGACGGAACGCACACGATCACGGCAGAGATCCCGACGAGTGAGATCGTCAGGTACGCGATCGACCTTCGGTCACTCACCCAGGGTTGGGGGCACTTCACCGCGAGCCACGATCACTACCAGGAGCTTCCCTCCCACATGGTGGACAGAGCACTCGCAGCGGCAACAGCGGGCTGACAGCCGATCGCGTTCACGCCGGCTCGACCCAGTCGGGATTCGACACGGCCACTTCGTCATCGAAGACGACACACGGCATGGCACAGTCGAGCGGCTCGATGCGCTCGACGACGGAGGCTCCGACGGGATTGGATCGGCCTGCGGCCGCATCGGCATAGTGAGCGTGCAGGCACTTCACGCCACGACGCGAACCCGCAACGCCTCCCCGCGGTACGGGCCCATCCCAGTCTGATGGGATGAGCGCAGTGCGCTCACGCTCGTACCTCCGCATTGCCTCGCCGTACCTCGATGCGAGGTCCGGGTCTGCCGCAATCGCCGCGTCCGCCGCTTTCACGCCGCCATCGGCCTCGAGCCTCGAGATGCGCACGACGGCGAGGGGGCATGTGAGCCAGTGTGTCGTGGGAAACGGCGTCCCGTCGTCGAGAACGGGAGGAACCTCGATGACCGTGGGAAGCCCGAGGTGGCACCGGGCCTCTACGGCAACCGCCGATCGGGGGGGCCTACCTATCTGGACTTCTACGACCGCACGGTCATCCATCGCCTGCGACGTCACCACCCGTGACGAAGTCCCAAATCCGCTCGAGGAAGCTCCGCGGCTCGGCGGGCTCCGTGGCCACGGCAGCCACGGACTCAGCGGGGTCGGCGTCCTCGGGGGTGATGACGACGTACGAGATCTCGCCGGGTCGCACGAACCCGTACTGCTCCCTGGCGATGCGCTCGATCTCCTGTTCGGACAACAACGCGGATGCGTCATCGCGCAGGGCTGCGTTGTCTGCCTCGAGGACGGCGAGCCGGTCCCTCGCCGCGTTCACCTGGTTCCCCCGTTCCAGGTACTGCTGGACCGGGAGCACACCTGCGGCCATGAGGCCGACAGAAACGAGCAGCGTGATGAAGAGCATCGAACGCAACCTCGAACGTCGCCTCCTGCGTCGCGGCGGCTCCGTGGCGATGTTCCGCTCGAGCGTGTCGGTCATCGGAACTTCCTGAAACGATCCCATCCCGCGAACCGGGCCTGTGCGCCGAGGCGCTCCTCGATCCGAAGGAGCTGGTTGTACTTCGCCGTACGCTCGCCGCGCGCGGGTGCTCCCGTCTTCATCTGACCGGCGTTGGTGGCGACGGCGAGATGCGAGATGAACGAGTCCTCGGTTTCACCGGATCGGTGAGACACCATCGATCCGTACCCCGACCTTTCTGCAAGCTCCATCGTGTGGAGCGTCTCGGACAGCGAACCGATCTGGTTGACCTTGACGAGGATGGCGTTGGCCCCACCGGTGTCGATGGCCTTTGCGAGAAGCTCGACGTTCGTCACGAGGAGGTCGTCGCCGACGATCTGGGTTCGGGTTCCGAGCGCGTCGGTCAGCAGCTTCCACCCGTCCCAATCCGCCTCATCGAGGCCGTCCTCGAGGGAGACGATCGGATAATCCCCCACGAGGCCCGAGAGGTGCTGAACCATCTCCTCTGATGTGAGGGACGCTCCCGAGAGGTGGTACATGCCGTCGGAGAAGAGTTCGGAGGCAGCGACGTCGAGGGCGAATGAGACATCCTCGCCGACCGTGTAACCGGCTGCCTCGATCGCTTCGCTCAGCACGTCCAGAACGTCCCGATCGGACGCCAGATCGGGTGCGAAACCGCCTTCGTCGCCGACGTTCGTCGGGAGGCCACGGTCCGACAGGACCTTCTTGAGGGAGTGGTAGACCTCGACACCGGCCCTCAGCGCCTCCCGGAAACTCGGCGCACCACCCGGAACGAGCATGAACTCCTGCGTGTCGATCGAGTTCGCCGCATGGGCCCCACCGTTGACGACGTTGAAGCACGGCGTCGGGAGCGTCCGGGCGGCCGTTCCGCCGAGGTATCGATAGGTCGGAACTCCGACGGAGGCCGACGCTGCGCGCGCCGTGGCGAGGGACACACTGAGGATGGCGTTCGCCCCGAGTTTCGCCTTGTTCGGTGTGCCGTCGAGATCGAGCATGGCCTGGTCGACCGCTTCCTGCTGTGTGGCATCCATGCCGATGACTTCGGGGCCAATCGCGTCGTTCACGTTCGCGACCGCCTTCAGGACACCCTTTCCGAGGTAGCGGGCGTCGCCGTCTCTCAACTCGACGGCCTCCAACGCACCGGTCGATGCACCTGAGGGAACGATCGCGCGGCCAAAGGCGCCATCGGCGAGGCGGACCTCCGCCTCGACTGTCGGGTTGCCCCGCGAGTCGAGGACCTCGCGTGCATGCACGTTCGTGATGGTGGTGTGATGGCCCATGGTGACCCCCGAGGGTAGACGCTGGATACGGTTGCTATGTGCTTTGTCCCGCGGGCCCCATTGTGGTCCCCTTTGCGGCGGTCCACGCCGCGTCGAGCTCGACGGCATCGACGTCCGCGAAGGATCTGCCCTCATCGGCGAAACGTGCTTCGACGATACGAAAGCGGTCCATGAACCGGTCGACGCTCCCACGGAGCGCACTCTCCGGATCGACATCGAGGTGCCTCGCGAGGTTGACGGCCGTGAAGAGCACGTCCCCGAGTTCATCAGACACCCTCTGACGATCCCCGATGGCGGCCTCGAGTTCATCGATCTCGGATCGGAGGACCTCGACGACGGGGCCGGGAGCGTCCCAGTCGAAGTGCACCGAGGCAGCCCGCATCTGGACCTTCATGGCCCTTGCGACCGCAGGCATGCCGATCGGCACATCGTCCATAAGGCTGTCGCGACCCTTCTCGCCCTGCTTGATCGCCTCCCAGTTGTCCAGGACGTCCCGAGCCGAGTCGGCTTGGACGTCTCCGAAGACGTGTGGGTGCCGCCGCACGAGTTTGCGACGAATCCCTTCGGCGACCTCGTCGACGTCGAAGGCGCCTGCCTCGGATGCGAGGGTCGCGTGCAACACGACCTGGAGGAGCAGGTCACCGAGTTCGTCCTCAACCTCGGCATAGGTACCGAAGTCGACGTCGCCCACCGGCGCGCCCACAGGCAGTCTGCCGATCGCGTCCGCCGCTTCGTACGCCTCCTCGATGAGATGGCTTAACAGGGTGTGATGGGTCTGTTCGCGATCCCACGGGCACTCGCGGCGGAGAGTCCTGTTCGTGGCGACCAGGCCGAGGAGTCCCACATCGGTACGGGCGACGTACACCGTGGTCCTCGAGCCCGGACGGTACCTGGCGAGGTCCTCGAGAGCCATGGGAGCGACGACCTCGTCCTCGTCCCCGAGGCGATCGAGCACGACGACCTGGGCGTCACCTTCGAGCACCCTGCCCAGCGATATCGCAACCTCACCGGCCCGCAGGGGTGAGTCGACCTGCGTGATGAACGTCGGGACGTGGAGCGGCAAGGGATCGGGCAGCTCCCGTGCGTCGAGGATCTGGGCGCCGTGTGTGATGGGATCGATGCCGACCGCCACGTATGCCATGTCCAGGAACGACGGGGCGCTCACCACGGATACCTCGATGCCGGTGGCGTGTGCGGCGGCCACGACCATTGGGACCGTGCGCTCGCCGACCGAGGGGCTGCCGGGAACCGCATAGGCGACGTCACCGTGCCCTGCCGCTTCCACGACCCGATCCACGATCGCTGCGTATACGTCGTCGAACGCATCGTGCGCCTCGTACAGGTCGTCGCACGTGACGACCACCCGTGTCGCTGAGAGTTCTTCTGCTGCGGGGTGTTGGCCGGTTCGCAGGATGACCGCCCGCGCTGGGTCCGAGACGATGGACCGTGCAACGGGATCGATTCGGTCGAGTCCCGAAGGTCCGAGCCCGACGACGACGATCGCCATCAGGGAGACGTCGGCGGTGGCAGGATTCCGTCGCCCTCGGGGAACCATCGTCCGATCTGTGACCGCACGACGACCACGGCCCTCTCGACGGCATCGTTGCGCCAGATGGTCCACTCCCCTGCGAGTGCGTCGGCAGGTATCCACCTCTGGGACTCCGAGGCGAAGTCCTCATACGACGCTGGAACCTCGCGGCTCTCGACGATCACGATGTGCCACCCGAATTGGGTCTCGAACGGCTCGCTGACCTCACCGACGGGGGCGGTGGCGACGACGGTGGCGAAGGGTTCGACGTACGCGACAGGGATGGACGGACATGGCAGCGCTCCACCGGGCGAGGAGGTATCGAGCGAAACCTCATCCGCCAAGTTCGCAAAGTCCTCGCCGGCAAGGACACGCGCCCGTGCGTCGGCCGCCTCGGCCTCGGTCGCGACGAGGATGTGGAGCGGACACACCTCGATGAGCTCCTGCTGCCGTTCCTGCCACACGCGCAGCAGAAGTTCCTCGTCCTCGGCGATCGCATCGATGACCGCGGCACGGACCATGAGCTGGGTTGTCACGACTTCGACGGCAGATTCGGTGAGCGCCGGGTTCCCAGCCACGTTCGCGATGACGTCGAGCTCCTGCGGTGTCGCTTGTGCGAGCCACGCCTCACGAGCCCCAGGTGCCTCGAGGCCGGTGATTCCGAAGTCCTCCTCGGCCGCGAGGAGGGTCGCCCTGCCGACGATCAGGGTCGTGAGGTCACCTCGAAACTGTCCGCCGTCGGTCGTCGACCCGACGTCAGCGCTTCGTAGAGCCGTCACCTCACCGTCGGTGATATCGGTGCCACCGACGTTCGCTGCGACGTCGGCTGACGAACACGCAGAGAGTACGAAGAGCGCGGCCGTGGCGGCAGCAGCGATTCGGGTGCGCGATGTCATGGTGTCTCCGCGGCGTCGTTCGATGGTGGCCACATTGTACGGAGGAAGGCGCGTATGGCCGTGGTGGGTGACGTGTCAGGAGGACGGAGGTACAGGGTTGCTCCGCGAAGCACCGAGCCCCTGGCGATCCTCCCGAGGCGGACCTCTTCGGACGCCTTGAGCGTGACTGGGGCGATCCTCACTTCCCTGCGGTTCTGGAGGATCTCGGTGATGCCGAGGCGCAATGCGTCCCGGCGCAATCGCGCGAGGTCGATGAGTTCCACCGCAGGCTGGGGAAGGGGACCGAAGCGATCGAGCCACTCGGCTTCCACGTCGTCGATCGCCTCGTCGTCGATGGCCCCCGCGAGCCTCCGGTAGGCCTCGAGGCGCGTCTCGCCTCCCGCCACGTACTCGACGGGGAGGTGCGCATCCACCATGAGGTCGATCCGGACCGGCTCGTCTGTCTCGTCCTCGACCTCGCCCCCCATCAACTCCGTGACGGCATCTGCGACCAGTTCTGCATACAGGTCGAAGCCGACCGCGGCGATGTGGCCGGACTGGGTCTCGGAGAGGATCGAACCCGCGCCTCGGATCTCGAGGTCGCGCATGGCGAGCTCGAAGCCGCTTCCCAGGTTCGAGAACTCGCCGATCGCCTCGAGGCGACGGTACGCCGTCTCGCTCAGACGCTCCTCTGAAGGGTGGAAGAGGTATGCGTACGCCCTCTGGTTGGACCGCCCGACCCGCCCACGGAGCTGGTACAGCTGTGCGAGGCCGAGGCGATCGGCGCGCTCGACGATGAGCGTGTTCACCTGGGGGACGTCGAGCCCTGACTCGATGATGGTCGTGGCCACGAGAACGTCGAACTCGCCGTTCCAGAAGTCGAACATGACCTGCTCGAGCTGGGCCTCACTCATCTGTCCGTGCGCCATACCGATGCGAGCGTCCGGCACGAGCTCCTTGAGCCTCACGACCGCATGGTCGATCGACTGGACCCTGTTGTGCACGACATAGATCTGACCTTCGCGCAACATCTCGCGCCGGATCGCGGCGGCGACGGCCTTTTCGTCGTAGGGGCCCACATAGGTGAGGATCGGATGGCGGTCCTGGGGCGCCGTACGGATGCTCGACACATCGCGGATTCCTGTGAGCGCCATCTCGAGCGTGCGCGGGATCGGCGTCGCCGTGAGCGTGAGCACGTCCACGCTCGTGCGGAGCGCCCTCAGCGCATCCTTGGCCGCCACGCCGAAGCGCTGCTCCTCGTCGATGACGACGAGACCGAGATTCTTGTAGGAGATGTCGTCGGACAACAGTCGATGTGTGCCCACGACGATGTCGACGGATCCATCGGCGATCCCGCGCACCACGTCTCGTTGTTGACGTGTCGTGAGGAATCGCGAGAGCATCTCGACACGGATCGGGTACGGGGCAAAGCGGTCGGTGAAGGTGGCATTGTGCTGCTGGGCGAGGAGCGTCGTCGGAACGAGCATCGCCGCCTGCTTCCCGTCCTGGACAGCCTTGAACATCGCACGGATGGCGACCTCGGTCTTGCCGAAGCCGACGTCGCCGAAGATCAGGCGATCCATGGGTGTACCGGCCTCCATGTCGGCCTTGACCGAGAAGATCGCTTCGAGCTGGTCCGGCGTTTCCTCGTAAGGGAACGAGGACTCGAACTCCCGTTGCCATGGGGTGTCAGGGCCGAACGCGTGACCGATCGCCGCTGCACGCTTGCGATGCAGTTCGACGACCTGATCGGCGACCACCGCGACCTCCTTGCGAATCCTCGAGCGCGTCTGGCCCCAATCGGCTCCCCCCATTCGCGAGAGTCTCGGGGACTCGCCTCCCGAGTACCGCGTGATGGCGCCGAGTTGATCGGTCGGTACGTAGAGCTTGTCCTCGCCCGCATACTCGACGAGCAAGTAGTCGCGTTCAGCGCCGGCGATGTCGCGGTGGACGAGTCCTGCGAACCGCCCGATGCCGTGATGGTGATGCACGACGAAGTCGCCGGATGCGAGGTCCCGGTACGCGTCGCCGAGCTGGCGGCGCGTGCCGCGCCCGGATGTCCTGTGCGCACGCCTTCGCCCGGCGACCTCGCGCTCACCGATCACGCCGACGCGCATGGCCGGAAAGACGAACCCGTTGTGGATTCCGTCGTGCGTCACGGCAGTCGAGGGCGTCGCAAGGATGTCGACCACCGGGAGGTCTGCGCCATGCTCGCCGAGGAGCCCGGCGACCCGTTTCGCGGCGGACTCACCGTCCATCGCCACGACAACGTCGATTCCGCGGTCCCGCAGGAGGTTGATGGCACGCGCCATCGACTCGGGATCGCCGGGTACACCATCGATGCCGCGTATCTCGTAACCGTCATCTGCGGGACCCGACGGCTGGGAAGGAGCCTCGACGAGACGGTCCGCAACCCCGTCGGTGACGAGGGGGAGGTACAGCGGGGGATGGTCACCCGCGTCGGGGGAGCCGGACCCCCACGTGTCCGCGAGAGCGTCGGCGAGGTCCGTTTCCTCGGTGATCAGGTCCGCCGCTCGATCGGCGCATCGGGACGGGTCGAACAGGACAACCCTCGCCGGGGTGGTGTCGAGGACGGTTCGAGGGGGCGCGAGCCATGGCAACCATGACTCCATGCCCTGGAAGGTGACACCGTTGGCGATCCTGTCCCACCTGTCCGATGCCCATGGGGCGTCGACGAGGAGCTCCTCGGCACGCGCCCTGATCGTGTCGTCGAGCAGCACCTCGCGTGCGGGATGGACGGCGATCCGGTCGAGATCGTCGATCGAACGCTGGCTCACGGCCGAGTATGTCCGGATCGAATCGACCTCGTCGCCGATCATGTCGATTCGGTACGGGTTCTCGGCGCTGGGTGGATAGACGTCGACGATGCCGCCCCGCACGGCGATGTCGCCTCGCGCCTCTGCCCTGTCGACCCTCGTGTACCCGTGCGCCACGAGCCCTTCTACGAGCGCGTCGAAACCGACCTCTGCCCCTGCCTCGAGGATCAGGGGCGCAGTCGTCGACGGGGAGATCCTCTGGGTGACGGCCCGAACGGAGGCGACCACGACAGCGGGGGCATCTGCTTCGAGGTGGTGGCGTGCCTCGACCCGTTTGGCCATCGTGACGATGTTCGGTGAGACGTGCTCGAACGGCAATGTCTCCCACGCCGGGAGGTGATGGATGGCGTCGGTGAAGAGCCCGACATCGTCGACGAGGTCCTCTGCCTCGCGTTCGCCTGCGACGATGGCCAGCACCGGGCCCTGCCATCGGTGCGCCATTGCCGCCAACACGATGGCGCGCGCGGGCCCAGGCACGACGAACCGGCCGGGGAGGGGTAGGTCGAGTTCTCGGTGCCATCGATCCAAGAGGGAGCGAAGCGAGGCGGTCACGACTCGTCAGCGTAGACGACCTATGGGGATTCGATCAGTCCCTCGGCACGGAACCACTCGATCGTCCGGGCAAAGGTCTCCGCGAGGGGCGTGTACTCGATGCCGAGCTCCCGCCGGGACCTGGAGGCATCGAAGCGGTGCCCATGGAGCAGGGTGTCGATCAGCGCTGGGCACACTCCCGAACCCGGCCTGATCGCTCCGATGATCCGCGACGCCGGGCGTCCGAGTGCTCGGACGAGGCCGGCGGACAGCCACCTCGGTCTCAGCTCCACGTTGGCAACGGCCTGTGCGAGCTCGAGCGCCTCTCGAACCGACACGGTCGCACCGCTCAACAGATATCTCTCCAGCGGTCGGCCGAGCTCGACCGCCGCGAGATGCCCGTCGGTGCAGTCCTCGATGTCGACGATGGAAACGTGTGTGTCCATCACCCAGGGCCTGCGGGACCGGAGGGCGTAGAGGAGGATCCTCGCGGAACCGCCTGACCTGCCGGGACCCTGGACGGACGACGGATTGACCCCAACGAGGTCGATACCGAGGTCGGCCGCAGTCTCGAAGGCTACGAGCTCCGCGAGGTGCTTGGAACGCGCATATGGCGAGTGGTACTCACCCGAGTGCACGATCGACTCGGTTCCGACGATGCCCTCCCGCTCGCCGATCGCGACCGCCGACGACGTGTACACGATCCGGCGCACGCCAGCCTCCGCCGCAGCTCGCACGACACTGCGGGTGCCCTCGATGTTGACGTGATCCATCGCGGCGACGTCCCTCGGGCATGGATCGTTGACCCCGGCAACGTGGAAGAGGAGCGGGACGCCCCACAGCGCTCGGCGGAGGCCGGAATCATCGAAGAGGTCGACTGGGTAGGGATCGGCACCGAGGGCGGACACGACCGAGGCGGAGGATTCGCTGCGTACGAGGGCCCTAACACTGCGGCCCTCGGCCACGAGGCGCGAGACGAGATGCCCGCCGACGAGTCCGGATCCGCCGGTGACGGCGACGTCACGTGTCACGGTCGGCGATCGCGAACACGGACCTGAACCTCGAGAAGTAGTCACCGGCGGAGAGGATCGTGACGACGACGGCCCCACCCATGAGCCACTGATCGAGGCGCCACGGTCCGATCACGATGTCGAGGGCGAGGATCGCGAAGGAGATGGCGACGAACTGGATCGTGGCCTTCCACTTGCCCCAGATGGAGGGGGGTACGGTGCTCGAGTCGAGCGCGGCGACCGAACGCAGGCCCATGATCGCGATCTCACGCCCGATGATGACGAACGCTATCCACGACGACACTGTCCCGACCTGTACGAGCGCGACGAGCGCACCCGTGACGAGGATCTTGTCGGCGACGGTATCGAGGAACGCCCCGAGCGTCGTGACGATTCTCCACCGCCTCGCCAGGTACCCGTCAGCCAGGTCGGTGAGCGCCGCCACGACGAATGTGGCCGTCGCCGCGTATGCCACGGCCCGCGAACCATCGGGGGACGCCAGAATCAGCGCCATCACGATCGGGGTGAGGACGAGTCTGGTGTAGGCGAGCAGGTTCGGGATGGACATCGAAGCCCGAGCCTATCGGTCGGGGCGACCCTTCGCCGGGCTCAGCCGTCCACCCATCCGTACGAACGCTCGATCGCCTTGGCCCACCCGTGGAGGAGCTGCTCGCGACGATCCGGCGCCATGCTCGGCGTGTACCGGACGGCCTCACTCCAGTGCTCGGCCACCTCGTCAGTGCTCTGCCACACGCCGGTCGCGAGACCTGCGCCGAGCGCTGCTCCGAGGACGGTCGTCTCGACCGTGTGGGGAACGACGACGTCCATGCCGAGGATGTCGGCCTGGAATCGCATCAGCATCGTGTTTGCGACCATGCCTCCATCGACCCTGATCTCGCTCAGGTGCCGACCGGTGTCCGATTCCATCGCGGTCAGGACGTCGCGGGTCTGGAACGCCGTTGCTTCGAGGACGGCACGCGCGATGTGGCCCCGGTTGGAGAAGCGGGTCAGGCCGGCGAGGATCCCGCGGGCGTCGTCGCGCCAGTGCGGGGCGAACAAGCCGGAGAATGCCGGAACGAAGTAGACATCACCGTTGTCCTCAACCGTCGACGCGAGTGCTTCGACCTGGGCAGAGTCGGTGATGAGCCCGAGGTTGTCACGCAGCCATTGGACAGCTGATCCGGCGACAGCGACTGAGCCCTCGAGGGCGTATACCGCTCGATCGCCCTCGCGCTGATAGGCCACCGTTGTCAGGAGCCCCGATGCGGAGGCCACGATGTCGTGGCCCGTGTTCGCCACGAGGAAGGCGCCCGTGCCGTAGGTGACCTTCGTATCGCCGACCGCGAAGGCTGCCTGACCGACGAGCGCCGCGTGCTGGTCACCGAGGATCGCGGAGAGTTCGGTGCCCGCCAATACGTCGGAGCAGGGTCCGACGACGCCGATCGATGGGACGATCGTCGGCAGCATCGCGACAGGGACACCTACGGCATCGCACAGATCGTCGTCCCATGCGAGTGTGTGGAGGTCCATGAGCATGGTGCGGGATGCGTTCGTGACGTCGGTGACGTGCTGCCCTGTCAAGTTGAAGGCGAGCCAGGAGTCGATCGTTCCGAACGCGAGTTCGCCGGCGCGAGCGCGGGCGGCGAGGTCGGCTCGCTGATCGAGCAGCCAGCGAACCTTGGGACCCGAGAAGTAGGTTGCGGGCGGGAGGCCCGTCTTTGCCCGGAACGAATCGACGCCGAATGAGTCACCGAGTTCCTTGGCAATGGTCGCTGTCCGCGTGTCCTGCCAGACGATTGCGTTCGATACCGCCTCGCCGGTCGAACGATCCCACACGACCGATGTCTCGCGCTGGTTGGTGATGCCAACCCCAGCGAGGTCGGATGCCCGCAGCCCTGCTCGTTCGAGACCCTCCGAAATGACGTGCTGGGTGTTTCGCCAGATCTCGGCTGGCCTGTGCTCCACCCAGCCGGGCCGCGGGAGCACCTGGTCGTGCTCCTTCTGGGCCATCGCGACGAAGGAACCCTCCTCATCGACGACCACGAACCGAGTACTTGTCGTCCCCTGGTCGATGGCTCCCACAAATCGCATCCGGTTGCTCCTCCCGATCCATGTCGTCGCCGGCGCCCCTCAGGTGTTTTGTTCACCCGCGAACTGGCGCGCGCTCGGTCCGCCTTCCCGGATGAACCGCTCGATGACGTCGGCCGCACGGTACACCGTGACCCCGATGTCATCCCGTTCGGCTGTCGCGAAGCGCGAAAGGACGAAGTCCGCCGGATCCTGGCGCCCCGGGGGTCGCCCGACGCCGATCTTGAGGCGCCAGAACTCGTTCGTCTTCAGCGATCCGACAGCGGACCGGATGCCGTTGTGGCCACCGTGGCCACCGGCCCATTGCATCTTGAGCTTCCCGAAGGGCACATCGATGTCGTCGTGGACGAGGACGAGGTGGTCGTGTGCGACACCGAAGTACCGCACCACGGGCGCGATCGCCTGCCCCGAATGGTTCATTGCGGTCGTCGGGAGTGTGAGGACGCTGCGGTTGCCGTCGAGGTTGACCTCGGCGACCTCCGCTCGCACGCCCTGGCGGGCGCGCCCGAAACTCGCATCGTGACGACGTGCGAGTACCTCGACCGCGACGGCGCCGATGTTGTGGCGGGTTCCGTCGTAGGCGGCCTCCGGATTGCGCAGGCCGACGACGAGGCTCACCTCGATCTGCGCGATCAGCCCTCGTCCTCGTCCGCACCCTCGTCGGAGGCACCTTCGGCGTCGCCGATGTCCTCCCCTGCCTCCAGGTCCGCGATGTCCTCCACGAGGAGTGCTGCGGGTGCTGTGACGAGGAGCAAAGGAGCGTCCTCGTCTGCGGCGTAGGTCACACCGTCGATGACCGGGAGATCGGACACCTTCAACGTATCGCCCATGCCAAGGTGCTCGATGTCCACCTCGATGGATGATGGGATGGCGTTCGGGAGTGCGCTGATCCTGATGCTGTTCTCGATGGTCTCGACCATGCCGCCCTCGTCGCGCACGCCGATCGGAATGCCGAGGTAGTCGATGCCGACCTCGGCGTCGATCTCGGTGTCCAGGCGGACCTCGATGAAGTCGAGGTGCTCGATCTCGCCACGCGCCGGATGGCGTTGCACCTCGCGGGCCACCGTCAGGACGGTCGATCCTTCGACGTCGAGCTCGATGATCGCATTCAGGCCGGCTTCGGTGTGGAGGACGGCATAGAGGTCGCGTTCGGAGACGTGGATGGGCTGTGGCTCGATCGTCGACCCGTAGACGACACCAGGTACCCGCCCGTCACGACGAAGCCGCTTCGAAGGACGGCTTCCCGACGTCACGCGCTTCGTCGCGTGCAGGGTTTCCTGCTGCATGGTGGAGGCTCCTCGGTAGGGATTCGGTGGAGGATTCGAAGTTCGATTCTACGACCGTACGGCTCGTAACACCCGAGCTTCACGACGAGGCGTCGAGTGCCCTCGAGCGCCGATACGGCAGGATCTCGATTGTTTCACCCGCCTCGAGGCGCCCCTGGACGGAGGTCCAGAACTCGGGGTCGAAGAGATCCCTGTGCTGCGCGTCGAAGGACGTGCGAAGCTCGGGCGACAGTCCGAGGAACCGGACAAGCTCCTCGGGGAAGACATCATTGGGGCCGACGCCGAACGATGGCGTCTCGCTCATCTCGTCGAGCGGATCGTCAGATTCGGGGAAGGCCCTGAACCGGTAGTCCGTCAGCATCCCGATCTCGTCGTAGTCGTAGAACACGACGCGTCCGCGGCTCGTAACGCCGAAGTTCTTGAGGAGCATGTCCCCCGGGAAGATGTTCGATGCGGCGAGGTTCTTGATCGCGTCGCCGTAGTCGATGATGGCCCGTGTGGCCTCGGCGGCACCGGCCTCGCGGATGTAGATGTCGAGGGGAATCACCTTGCGTTCCACGTACACAGTCGAGATGGTCACGTCACCGCCGTCGACGGTGACGGTCCGAGAGGCATGCATCGTCAGCTCCTCGAGGAGGTCGGGATCGAACGTCCCCACGGGGAGCCTGAGATCGACGAAACGTTGCGCCTCCACCAGTCGCCCCGCCCGGTCGTGACGCGACACGACCCGGTACCTCTCGGCGACGTCGGCGGGGGTGACTTGCTTCTGCGGGGGGAACCGGTCCCTGATCACCTTGAAGACGAGGTCGTGGCCCGGGAGCGTGAAGACGATCATCACGAGACCGGGCACGCCGGGGGCGCGGACGAAGACGTCGTCGCTGTGTGCCAGGTACGAGACCAGCTCCCGGTAGCGCTCCGTTTTTGCCTGCTTGCGGAATCCGATCGATGCATACAGCTCCGAGAGCTTCCTCGTGGGCAGGAGCTGCCCGAGGAACGCCACGAGCGAGGCGGGCTCGTCACACGCGACCATGAACGCGGAGCGCGTGTACGAGAACAGGATCGCCAGGTCGCCCTCGCCGACGAGGATCGCACCGAGGCGGAGCCCTGACCGCTCGTGCCGGACCACGAGAGCGAACGGGACCGATCGATCGCCGGCCATGTACCGACCCACGACGTACGCGCCTTTGCCCCGGAAGAACACCCCGTTGGCAACCTCGACCGAACCGTCGCCCTTCGGGAGACGGGCAGCGGCAGCGATGAGATCGCTCCCCAGGTCGACCCAGGAGGCATGGAATCGGCAGTCACGCACGATGTCCTCGAGCAGCCCATGTCGGTCGGCGGTGACCTCGTACGATCGGATCGCGGTTCGGGGGTCGGGTCGGGGTGCGTCGACTGCCGGAGCGAGAAACTCGAGGCGCGGATCGATGCCCTTCGTCCCGAACAACTTGCGTGCGACAGAATTGAAGAACGTCTCCGCCACCTCGTGCCACGGATCATCGAGGTGGTCGGTTCGGAACATCGCTCGGGCAGCCGACCACGAGCCGCGATCCTCGGTTTCGTACCCGAGAGCTTCGAGCGCGTCGATCGTCGCGTCGATGGCCTCGCCGTAGCCGTCGATCCGCTCGAGCTGGTCACGGTGCAGTGAGGGCCAGTCCCGAGCCTCGAATCGAGCGCTTGCGCGTGAGGTGATGGCCCTGAACCGACGCTTGAATCCCGAGAACCCGATGGCGACCGCGACGGCGATCTGATCCGACGTCACCGTACCGGCGGCACGGGCGCGCTCCACCTCAGGTGTTCTCTCCCTTGAAAATCTCGCTGACCGAGTGATCGTTGAAGATCGCCTCGATCGTCCCTGCGACGAGGGGAGCGATCGACAGGACCGTCAGGTTCGGGAGTGCCAGCGCATCGTTGGAAACCGGAAGCGAGTTCGTGATCACGATGTCCGAGAAGGGTGCATCGCGGAGGCGATCGATGGCCGGGGGCGACAGAACGCCGTGGGTGGCGAGGACCATCACCGAGAGCGCGCCGCGCTCGAGGAGCAGGTTCGCAGACTCGACGGCGGTGCCAGCCGTATCGATGATGTCGTCGACGATGACGCAGTGGCGGTCCTTGACCACACCGACGACCTGTTGGGCCGAGACCTCGTTCCTCATGTCGGTACGTCGCCGCTTGTAGACGAACGCAACTTCGGCCTCGAGATGGGCAGCGAAGCGGGTCGCCCTCTTGACGCCACCCGAGTCGGGGGACACGAACGTGATCGGGCCCTCGATCCGCGTCGCAAGGAACTCCTCGAAGATGGGGAGGGCGGTCAGCGAGTCGAACGGGGCGTCGATGAAGCCCTGGAGCTGACCCGTGTGGAGGTCAACCGATGCGATCCTGTCGGCGCCCGCTGCCATGAACAGGTCTCCGACCATCTTCGCCGTGATCGGCTCGCGCGGTCGACCCTTCTTGTCCTGGCGTGCATAGCCGTAGAAGGGCGTGACGGCGGTGATCCGCTTGGCCGACGCACGCTTGAGCGCGTCGATCATGATCAGGTGCTCCATGATGTTCTCGTTGACCGGAGCGCTGTGGCTCTGGATGACGAAGCAATCCGCACCACGAACGGACTCCTCGTACCGAACATACGTCTCGGTGCTTGCGAACCTCGAGATCTCGACCCGGCCGAGTTCGACGTCGAGGAGCTTGGCGACTTCAACGGCGAGGGCCGGGTTCGCCGAGCCCGAGAAGAGCATCAGTCGCTTTCTGCCTGGCCGTTCCATCAGCCGTCGTTTCCTTCCGCACGGAGCCGCCGCTTCTCAGCGTACCCATCGATGTGCTTCTGCGCGCCGCGTTCGACTGCGAGCACGCCCGGGGGTACGTCGTTGGTGATCACGGAACCCGCACCCGTGAACGCATCGTCGCCCACCGTCACGGGTGCGACGAGCATGGTGTCCGAGCCGATGCGCACGTTGTCACCGATCGTCGTCCGATGCTTCTCGTATCCGTCGTAGTTGACGGTGATGGTCCCTGCCCCGATGTTGGATCCCCGACCGATCGTCGTGTCACCGATGTAGCTCAGGTGCGGCACCTTGCTCCCCTCACCCACGGTCGATCCCTTGATCTCGACGTAGGTGCCGACCTTTGCGCCACGTTCGATGACGGCGCCAGGACGTAGATATGCGAAAGGGCCGACCGATGCGTTCTCACCGATGCTCGCTGACACGGCGACCGTGTTGAGCACCCGAGCGCCTGAGGCAACGGTCGTGTCGAACAACCGGACACCCGGGCCCACATCGGCGTCGGAGCCGACGACGGTGGCGCCCTCGAGATAGGTGTCGGGATGGATCCGGGCGCCGGGCTCGACCACGACGCCGGCATCGATGTAGACCCTGGACGGGTCGAGCATCCAAACGCCAGCCTCGAGCAACGAGTCGTTGATCCGGCGTCGCAGGACGGAGCCGACGTGGGCGAGCTGGCCCTGGGTGTTCACCCCGAAGCCCTCCTCCCCGGGGACACGGAAGGCATCGACCGATCCGCCGTCACCAACCATGGTTGCGATGACGTCGGTGAGGTAGTACTCGCCCTGGTCGTTGTCGTTCGTGAGGCGATCGAGCGCATCGGCGAGGACAGGGCCGTCGAAGACGTAGACGGAGGTGTTGACCTCCCTGATCCCACGCTGCTCGGGAGTTGCATCGCGTTCCTCGACGATGCCACTCACGGCACCGTCGATGCGGAGGATGCGTCCGTACCCCGTGGCGTCGTCGAGCTCGACGGACGCGATCGTCGCTACGGCGCCTGAGGTTGCGTGGTGCTCGACCAGGCCGGCCAATGTCCGGGCGCGCAGGAGGGGCATGTCGCCGGGCAGGACGAGAATGGGACCATCGGTGACGGTCAGTGCGCCAATCCCAACCATTGCGGCGTGCCCCGTTCCGAGCTGGGGTTCCTGGACAACGGTGGTCGTGTGCTCGGGGCACTCATCGGCCACGTCCGTTGCCTGATGGCCGACCACGACCGCGATGTCGGCCACCTCGATGTCCTCGAGTGCGCTGAACACCCACCCGAGGAGGGTCCGGCCTGTGCTGCGATGGAGCACCTTTGCCAGGTCCGACCTCATACGGGTCCCCTTGCCTGCTGCGAGCACGATGACACTGACACTCATGCGTTGACAACCCCTGATCGGTTGGCTGGGGGGACAGGATTCGAACCCGTTCTTGATGGACCAAAACCATCCGTGCTGCCGATTACACCACCCCCCAGTGCGGGTAGCGCACTCGCCGAGTCTAGGGGACGGCCATGGCCACTCCCCGAGCGCCCGGTTCCCCCCGAGTCAGTCATCGAGCCTGACCCATCCGTTCGCGACAGGGCCTGCTCCAACAGCCAGGCGCGTCGGGAGATCGAATCCTGCCGCGGCCTCGGCAGCCTCCTCGACCGTGGGGAAGTATGCGAACAGGGCTGCTCCGGATCCCGTCATTGCGACCTCCGTGCCCCATCGGGTCGCCAGCTCGTCGCGCCACTCCTCGATGCGACGGTCCAGGGCGACCGCGGCCGGATACAGGTCGTTGCGCATGGGGAGGCCGCCGCGCAGAGCAGGGGGCAGGGCACCATCCGCGATGACGGGGCCCGTCGGGCCGTCCAGGACATCCCACATCCGATACACATCAGGGGTCGACATCATGAACGGCGGCACCACGATCGCCAAGCCGAAGCCGGTGAGCGGCTCGAGCGCGGTGAGTCGTTCGCCTCGCCCCTCCGCGAGCATCGTTCCCCCGGTGAAGGCGAACGGCACGTCCGAGCCGAGGCCCTCAGCGATCTCGAGGGACCGCTCGTGTTCCGTCCCGAAGCCGGTACCGATGAGTCCGAGGGCGGCCGCGGCGTCGGCTGAACCTCCCCCGAGTCCAGCACCTGCCGGGATTCGCTTGACGATGTCGATCGAGAAGGGCTGCATGATCCGCGCCGCCCGCCGCGCCGTGTCGAGGGCTCGCCATGCGAGGTTCGATTCATCGGCCGGAGCCTCGTCATTGGACACGGTGATCGCATCCTCGGCCGCCGGTTCGATGGTGACCGTGTCATGGAGCGAGACGGACTGGAACACCCCGCGCACGGGATGGAAGCCATCGACGCTCGGAGGAAGCACGGTGAGTGCGAGGTTCACCTTCGCGTACGCATGAGCCCTCACGTCGATTCCTCCACGCTCGCAAGCGCAACGTAGTCCATTGCCGAGAGCTGTTCGGCTCGTGATGTTGGATCGATCCCCGCAGACGCGATCGCAGTGGCCGGATCGTCGAAGAGGGATGCGAGCGACCTTCGCAGCATCTTGCGCCGCTGTCCGAACGCGGTGGCTGCGATCGAGATTGCCCGCTCCGCGTGGGGGGGCGGCTCGATCCGGTCGATCACCACGACGCTCGAGTCGACTTTCGGCTGGGGTTCGAAGACGTGAGGAGGAACGGTGAAGGCGATCGACGCCGTCGCGTGCAGGGCGACGACGACCGACGGCAACCCGTAGATCTTCGACCCCGGTTCTGCCGTGAGCCGCTGCGCGACCTCCGACTGGACCGTCACGACGATGCGCTCGATCCTCGGCGTTGACCGGAGGGCGTCGAGGATGATCCCTGTGCCGACGTTGTACGGGAGGTTGGCCACGAGAACCCAGGACCCGGCCGCGAGGTCGGAGCCCAGATCGACGTCGAGCGCGTCGGCGAACCGCACGTCGACGTTCGACACGGAACCGAGAGTCTCGGTGAGGACCGGGACGAGACCGAAGTCCACCTCGTACGCGACGACGCGTCGTGCAACGTCGGCGAGGGCGAGCGTGAGCGTTCCCGTTCCTGCGCCGATCTCCACGACGTCACGTCCTGTGACATTCGCGACGTCGACGATCCTGCGGACGAGGTTCGGGTCGGTGAGGAAGTTCTGCCCGTACACCTTGTTCGGACGATGCCCATGCGATGCGAGGAGTTGTCGGATCTCTGCCCGCCCCTGTGGTCCATGGACGAGGTCGCCGTCATCGGGAAGGTCGTCAGCCGAGCCATCCACGAACGAGTCATTCATCGTGGCGTCCGAACACTCGTGCAGCCGTGGCCGTCGTGAGCCTTGCCACCGCGTCGACCTCCATCCCCCACACCTGGGCAAGCACCGCTCCCGTGAGGGTGACGTTCGCGGGCTCGTTGGCCTCCGACCGCTTCGGCTCCGGTGTCAGGTAGGGGGAGTCCGTCTCGACCATCGTTCGCTCCGGCGGAGCCTGGCCCGCCCCGAGGCGGAGCGTGTCCCCGGTCGTGTACGTCAGGGGCCCTGCGAAGGAGAACACCACGCCGAGATCGCGGAACCTTCTCGTCCACTTCGGTCCCCCTGTCCAACAGTGGAGCACCGCGAGCTCGCCGAGGCCGCGTGACTCGATTTCGTCGTGAACGGCCGAGAACGCGTCCCTGCAGTGGATGATGATCGGCTTTCGGAGGGCCTCTGCGATGTCCAGCTGCGCCCGGAACGCCGCGATCTGGTGGTCCCGGGGGGCGAGATCCCTGTAGAAGTCGAGGCCGCACTCCCCCACCGCATCCGCCTCTGCCGCGAGCTCGGCGATCCGGTCCGCAGCGTCCGGCCACTCCGTCGCGCTGTGGGGATGCAGCCCGGCCGACCACAAGACGGTGTCGGGATGGGCCGCGGCGATGGAGCGTGACCGTTCGCTCGAGGCGACGTCGATTCCGGGGCAGACCATCCATGAGACGTCGGCGGCCCGCGCCCGCTCGAGCACGTCGGAGGGATCGTCCTCGAGGAGGAAGAGGTGTCCGTGGGTGTCGACCCACTCGGCCCGGTCCACGTCAGTCCTCCGGATCGAGTTCCACCTTCACGAACAGCGGTCCGAGGTCGCCAACGCGTCTCCCTTGCTGGACGTGGGGTGCCTCCCACCTCGGTGCGCGCTCTGGCACGTCCACACCGAAAGCCTCGAGGACACGCCTCGATGAGCCGGGAAGGTAGGGAGCGAGGGTCACGGCAATCGAAGCGATGAGCTGATATGCGACCCACAGCGTCGTCCCTGTCCGCTCCGGATCGGCCGCTGCCGTCTTCCATGGTTCCATCTCGGTGAGGTACTGGTTCGCCTCCTGCGCGCCGTGCATCGCTCGTGCGATGCCGCTTCGCAGCTTGGCACCGCCGAGCGCCGCGGCGGCGTCCTCGAGGAGCTCGATCCGACGCGCCATGGCGTCGTCGTCCTTCTGGGACAGGATGCCCGGTTCAGGCACGACCCCCTCGAAGTACCGGTCCGTCATCGATACGACGCGGTTCACGAGATTGCCCCATGTGGCGACGAGCTCGTCATTGATCCTCCGAACGATCTCGTCGTCCGACAGGTCCGTGTCGTTGGTCTCGGGCAGGCTCTGCGCGAGCGCGTACCGGAGTCCGTCAGTCTCGAACCGATCGAGGTACCACCCGAGTGGTCGACCGACGCCGCGCGACTTCGACGCCTTCTCGCCCCCGAACGTCACGTACTGGTTCGCCGGCACGTCCGTGGGGAGGTTGAGGCCCCCATGGCCCATGATGAGGGCGGGCCAATAGATCGCGTGGAACGGGATGTTGTCCTTGCCGACGAAGTAGTACGACTCTGCCGTGGGGTCCTCCCACCAGGCCCTCCACGCGTCGGGCGTCCCTCTCGACTCGGCCCACTCCTGGGGGGCGGAGAAGTAGCCCATCAACGCCTCCCACCAGACATAGATCGACTTGCCGGGCCCGATGTCGTCGACGGGAAGCGGGATTCCCCAGTCGAGGTCCCTCGTGAACGCACGGTCGTGGAGGCCATCCTTGACCATACCGACCGCGAAGTTCACGACGTGGGGTCGCCACCCGGTGCGTGACTCGAGCCACTCCAGCATCGGTTCATCGAACGCGGACAGCTTCCAGTAGTAATGCTCGGTCTCACGAAGCACCGGCGTCGAACCCGACAGCTTGCTCCGCGGATTGATCAGGTCGATCGGATCGAGCGTCTTGCCACAGTTGTCGCACTGGTCCCCCCGCGCATCCGCGTACCCGCAGTGTGGGCAGGTGCCCTCGACGTACCGGTCCGGGAGGAAGCGGTCCTCGACGTCGTCGAAGTATTGCTCCGTTCTCTTGCGGTAGAGGAACCCGTTCTCGAGGAGCTTCAGGAAGAAGCCCTGCACGACGCGGGTGTGGGTATCCGTCCCGGTGGTCGTGAAGAGATCCCAGTCGATGTCGAGATCCGCCCAGTACGTGAGGAACTCGGGGTGGTACTTGTCGATGATCTCCTGTGGCGTGACGCCCATTTCGTCTGCCTTCACCGTGATCGGCGTCCCGTGGACGTCCGACCCCGAGACCATGAGCACGTCGTCTCCCCTGGAACGCCGATACCTGGCGAAGATGTCCGCTGGCAGGTAGGCACCCGCCATGTGGCCGAGATGGAGAGGGCCCTGTGCGTACGGCCAGGCGACCGCGACGAGGACCTTGACCGGATCGTGTTCACTCATGACACGATGGTACCGACGGTCGTGCCACCTCTCGCGTGCAGCAGGGCCTGCTCAGCCGCCCGCAGCCGCCACGAGCTCCATGACCTCCTCGATCGACGGCACGCGACCGATCACCTTCACGACACCGTCGATCGCGAGCGCGGGCGTCGACAAGACCCCGTACGACGCAATCTGGCCGTAGTCGGTGATCTTTGTGATCTTCTCGTCCCGACCGAGACGCTGGAGCGCCTCAGAGGTCGTCCGCTCGAGCGCGACGCAGTTCTTACAGCCGGCTCCAAGTACTTCGATGTCCATTGCTTTCCCTTCTGATCAGGCGATGACGGCGTTGAACAGGTATCCACAGGCGATGATCCCCGTCGTGATGATCCCGATGAAGATCGCGAGGAGCTTCGGCTGGAGCACCCGTCGCAGGAGGATCATCTCGGGAACCGAAAGGGCGACCACGGCCATCATGAAGGCGAGGACGGTTCCGAGTGCAATGCCCTTGTCCGTCAACGCGCCGACGAGCGGGAGGATGCCCGCGGCACCCGCGTAGAGGGGTACTCCGATGACGACGGCGATCGGGACGGCCAGCGGGTTGCCGGATCCCGCAATGCTCATCAAGAGGTCTTCAGGCGCCCACCCGTGGATGAACGCACCGAGGCCGATCCCCACGAGGAGGTACGGCCAGATCTTGAGGACGATGGTGCGAACCTCTTCGCGGCCCATCGCGAACCGGTCCCGCCATGCCATGGACGTCGACGACTCGGGCACGCCGTCGCGCAGGGTCGTCTCGAATACGAACGGTTCGACCCATCGCTCGAGCTTGAGGCGACCCATGGCGTAGCCCGCGACGACGGCGACGAGGAGGCCGAATCCGACGTACATCGCTGCCGCCTTCCATCCGAACATGCCGAAGATCAGGATCACGGCGACCTCGTTGATGAGAGGGGAAGCGATGAGGAAGCTGAGGGTCACGCCGAGCGGCACCCCTGCGACGAGGAAGCCGATGAACACGGGGACGGACGAGCACGAGCAGAATGGCGTCACGGCGCCGAACCCCGCAGCCGCCACGTTTCCGAGCCCCTCGCGACGGCCACCGAGGAGCTTGCGCGTGTGCTCGACCGTGATGAAGCTCCTCATCACACCCACGAGGAACACGAGGCCCGCAAGGAGCAACAGGATCTTCGTCGTGTCATAGACGAAGAAAGCGACCGAGGAACCAACGCGACTCCCGGGGTCCAGGCCGATCGCGTCGTGGACGATGTAGTCCCAGAAGGGGGCGTTGAGGGAGTAGGCCAGCACCCATGCAGCACCGGCCGCCGCGACGAGGGCCCACATCCGCGCCGAACTGGTCTGTTCCGGTGCCGAGGTGACAGCTGTCATGACCGGACGCCTTCACGGTCAACCCACGATTCAAGATTCATTGATGTATCCATACGCGCAATCGTACCGCCCTGCCAGCATATGTCAAGAAGCATTGAATAGACCCATGGTCAATGGAACCGGATGCAATGGGACGGTCGGTCGTCTCCCCTCGCCGGTAGCCTCGGTCATGACCCGGCGCGATACCGGAGGAGACGGAGGTTCACCCGTGGACACACTCATGGTCAGGAAGATCGACGATCTCGGAAGGATCGTCGTTCCGGCGGAGACACGTCGCCTGTTCAACATCCATGAGGGGGACAAACTGGCGATCACCGTGGAGAACGGCGGGATCGTGCTGCGCAAGCTCGATGCCACCTGCGTGTTCTGTGACAGCACGGACGAGCTCGAGATCTTCATGGACCGAGGCGTCTGCGCCGAGTGCCGGACGCGCCTGTCGTCGGACTAGCGCCCTGCTCCAAGGACGCGCTCGTAGACGACCCGTTTGCTCACGCCGTACATCGACGCCGCATCGCGGATCGCGTCTGATCTCGACATGCCGCCTGCGATCGAGCCGAGGGCAGCCTCGACGGCCTCCTCGACCGATGGCGGAGGCCTTGTCGCCCCGCTGATGACGATCGTGAACTCCCCCCGACGCCGCTCCGGTGCGGAGAAGTCGTCCGCCGCCTGACGCAAGGACCCACGCCACAGTTCCTCGTGGAGCTTGGTGAGCTCCCTCGTCACCACGACGCGTCGGTCATCCCCGCACGCGGCGGCGAGGTCGGCGAGATCGGCATCGACCCTGCTCGGTGCCGCAAACACGACGACGGTTCGGGACTCACCTCCTATCGAGGCGAGCTCCTCCTTGCGGGCCCTGCCTTTTCGGGAGAGGAACCCAGCGAAGACGAAGCGGTCGGCATCGAAGCCGGACACGGCGAGTGCCATGGTGACCGCACTCGGTCCTGGAATGGCCGTCACGACTGCACCGACCATGACCGCCACCTCGACAGCCGACGCGCCGGGGTCGCTGATCCCCGGCATACCCGCGTCCGAGACGAGGGCGACGTTCGCACCGTCACTGAGGAGCACCGCAAGTTCGTCAAGGCGCCTCCGCTCGTTGCCTGCGAAGAAGCTCCGTGTCGGCGTCGTGATGCCGAGGTGATGCAGGAGCGTGCTCGTGCGCCTGGTGTCCTCGGCGAGGATCACGTCGGCATCCCTGAGCGCCGCGTCGAGACGTGAGGAGATGTCAGAGAGGTTCCCGATCGGTGTTGCACAGATGGTGAGGCGGCCCGGCATCACGTGATCATGCCACGACCGTGATGACACCGCCGACCGGCGGGGCAGGGACATCGACGCCTGTCTCGAGGACCCACGACGCCCTGCGCCACCGGTACACCCGACCGGGCGCGGCAATGAGGGAAGGCATCGCCAGGGAGCCGCCGGTGATCGGAGTGATGCGGATGTGATGGTCGACCCCGAACGTGTGGACGGACCGCACCCGTAACAGCACGGCGTCCACGTCGCCAGCGTTGAGACCTCGTAACCGATCACGAAAGGTTCGGGCAACGAGGACATCGTCGAGGCGCCAGCCTCGCGAGAGAAGGGTCACCCGTCGGTACGAGTCACTCACTGGTACGCTCTCCCCACCATGGCAAAGGCAAAGAAGCGCAAGCTGCGCGCTCGTCGCTCCAAGGCGAACCACGGTCGCAAGCCCAACGCGGGCCGCGGCTGAACCGTTCGACCTCTTCCCTTCGCCGCTCGCGTTCCGTTCACTCGTTGGTGGATATCACACGCGGGCGGTCGGTACCACCCCGTCGTACCGGGTAGGGCTAGATGCCGAGCTGTGAACGGGCATCAGCGACGGCCGTGGCATCGGTGGCGGCGATGAAGAAGATCCCCGCGTCGATCCGGTCGATGAACACGAACGGTGCCCCGCCTTCGAACAGCAGCCCGCCCTCGGACTCGACGGCACCCGTGGCCCCCATGGCGTCACGGGCGTGGGCGATGAGGGCATTCGTGAGATCCTCGGCGTCCGCTACGGATTCAGCCACGTACGACCAGACGAACGCAGCGTCCCCGTCCCGTGTGAAGAAGCGGTAGGTGTCATTCCCCCACCCGGACGCGACCTGTGCCAATTCCCCTGGGGCCAGCGTGTCGGTGAGAAGGAGCCTCACTCCCCACTCCCCCAGGCTCCTCTCCTCTGTGAGTTCCCACCCGTCGAGTTGCACGGTCAGGGGATCGAGCTCTGATGGCTCCTCGTTGCGGAGGTACTTGTTCGGATCGAGGATCTGCTCGGAGCTGATGGGTGGGGCCTGGTAGGCCCGATCGATTGCCTCGAGACCCCCCTGTGAGACGAGGTAGCCCGTGAACACGAGACCCTGCTCGTACGGGAAGGCGAGATCCTTCTGGATCCAGGCCGGTGCCGCATCCAACACCGAGGTGTCGATGCTGAAGGCCTCGAGGGCGGCACGAGCCGCCTTGGCGGGGTCGAACGACTCGAGGTACAGGAACTGCTGGTAGGTCGCGTCGCCCTCGATCAGGGCGAGCAGCCCTGAGGCGTCGTCGCCCGTCCCCTGCTCGACGCGCGCCTCGTACTCATTGTTGAACTCGAAATGCTGGTCAGTGAGGGCGTGGACGAGCTCGTGGGCGATGACGATCTCCTGGAGCGGCGTTATCCCGTCGACAGAGACGGGCACCACCATCTCCCTCGCTTCCGGGTCGTAGAACCCCGCGACCTGCTCCGTGTAGAGATCAACAAGCAGCTCCCGCAGGTCCACGTCCTCGTCGAGCATGCCGAGCAGGGTGAACATCGCGTCCTGCGCCGCGAGCTCCTCGTCATCGAGGTCCTCCTCGAGCTGACGGTTCACCCTGGCCGTGAACTCGTCCTGGTCGAGGATCGTGACCGTCGGGACCTCGAGGAACGGCAGAGCCCTGGACTCCTCCACGTCGAGGATGATGACTCCGATCTGTGCCCTCATCGAGGCGGCTACCGCATCCGGGATCGATGCGGAGTTTGTACCCGGAATCGAATCCGGAGGGATGGACGTGACAGGAGCAGGCGTCGTGGTCGTCGCATCGGTCTCCGTCGTGGTCGACCCGGGAAGGGTCGTCACGTCCGGTGCTTCACCGGACGTGTCACACGCCGATCCGACGAGGGCGATGAGAAGGACCACACAGGCGATCAACGATGTGCGGTGTTGCGGCATGGCGAGCAGGCTACCTGTGGACTCGAGGAACCGATGGTCAGGGGTTCTCTGACGCAATCCTCGCTGCGAGCCATGTGGTGAGCGGAACCGCAGCGACCAGCCCGATGCTGCCCACAAGGGTGCGAACGATCTCCACCGCGACGACCTCGGAGTTCACGACGGATCCGAAGGACTGCTCCGCCACGATGAACAGGATCGCCAGCGGAAGCGATGCGCCGAGGTATGCGAGCAGGAGCGTGTTGACGGTCGATCCGATGTGGTGCTGACCGATTCTCAAGCCTCCACGCCACAGCGGCCGGAAACCGGCGTCGGGTCTCGACGCCTTCAACTGCCAAACGGCCGACGACTGGGTGACCGTGACGTCATCGAGGGCGCCGGCGGCGCCGAGCACCATGCCCGCCAGCACCAGGCCTCGCACATCGATGCCATCGAACAGTGTCAAGAGGGTCGACTCCTCGGTCGCAAAGCCCGTGAAGTTCGCAGCGGTGACGGTCAGGGCCGACAGGACCGTGGTGAGGGCGAGGGCTCCGAGCGTCCCGAGGAGCGCGACCGTCGTCATCAGGTTGACACCGTGGGTCAGATAGAGGGCGACATACGCCACGGCACTCGCGCCGACGAGCGCGACGAGCGCCGGATTCCGCCCATCGAGGATCGCGGGAAGGATCCAGACGACGACGATGATCAGCGTCGCCCCCAACCCGACGAGCGCCGCCACGCCGCGCCACCTCCCGAGAGCCACGACGGCGGCCGCGAACACCACGAAGGCGACCAGCAAGACCCGGGTGCGCTGGAAGTCGGCGAACTGGTACTGCGTCGTGATCTCTGCGGGGACGACCGCGATCGGCGCACCTCCCTCGTCGAAGGTCACCTCCACGTCGGAACCCACAACGAACACGTCGAATCCCGGGATGGAGGACACTGTGAAGTTCCGACCGAGGAGGTCCCCGCGGGTGATGACCACGTCGATGACGTCACACGTCTGATCGGGATCGAAATCGCAAGGGCCCTCAACGACCGCCACGACCCGCCCGTTCGGTGCCCTGTAGGACAGGACGGTACCCTGGCCAACGGTGAACTCCGGTGTCGTACCGCCGGTCGTGAACACCTGCACATAGGTCCGACCCTCATCGGGACCATCCTGGAGGAGGAACGAGACCGTGGTGCAGGACTGCTCGGGGAAGAACGTGCACGGGCCGACCGTGACGGCGGAAACCTCCGCATCGAAGAAGTCCGTCGGCAGGCCGAGGACCGTTCGCTGTGCTTCCGCCTGCGCCCGGGCCGCTCCGGTCGGGCGGAGGAGGATCAGCCCTGCCAGGACGACGACCCCGATGACGATCGCGACGTAGACGGCAGGATGCCTCCAAGTGCGAGGAGCGCTGCCGTCACCGTGATCGTGATGGGCGAACGCTGCCCAATCGTCGAGAGACTGATCGTCGGGTTCTTCGGGCATCGCCATGCAGTCTTGCACGGCGACGTCCATTCGCCAGTAGCGTGTTCGCCGATGCCCACGATGTCGCGCCGCCGACACGCCAGCTTCATCGGCCTGATCTTTGCGGCGATGGGCGCGTCGACGATCGCCGTCGCGGCGCTGGGGATTCTCGCGACCTTCATCATCGACGACCTCGCCATCTCCCGTGGGACGCTCGGCTGGATCGTGTCAACGAACGTTCTGATCGCCGCAGTGTTCTCCCCGATCGCCGGAGTCCTCACGGACCGGATCGGGGGCAGATATGCGCTGGCGATCGTCTTCGCTTCGTCGCTGGCATCGTTCACGACATTCGGCCTCGCGGGAGGCGTCGTCGCGATGGTGGTGGGGTCGGCACTTGCCGCGCTGTCCCAGGCCGGCGGGAATCCCGCCACCAACAGGCTGATCGGCGACCTGCTCCCGCCGGGCGAGCGAGGAGTCGCGACCGGCATCAAGCAGTCGGGGGTTCAAGCAGGCATCGCAGTGGCGGGGATCACGTTGCCGACCATCGCGATCACCTTCGGATGGAGGGCGGCGATGATCGCCGTAGCGTGTGGGCCGCTGATCGGTGTCGCAGCAGCGCTGCTCGTGGTTCCCAGGGACGCTCCTGTAGGTGAACGATCGGACCGCACTCATCGTCGCCTAGCGCGGTCCGTGTTCTGGCTCGCCGCCTTCGGCGGCGTGTTCGGGTTCGCCGGGTCTGTGATGTTCTTCATCCCACTCTTCTCCGAGGAGTCCCTCGGACTCAGCCCACGAGTCGGAGGCCTCGCGGTCGCCCTCGCCGGAGTCGTGGCGTTCGGGGCAAGGATCGGCTGGGCGCGGTTCGCCGAGCGGAACGGAACGTACAGGGTGCCGCTCGGCGTCATGGCCGCCATCGGAACCGTCGCCGCGGCGACGCTGCTGATGGCAGCGGTGTTCCCAGCCTTGTTGTGGCCCGGCGTGGCCCTCATGGGGTTGAGCACGTCGGCGTGGAACTCCGTCGGGATGCTTGCCGTGATCGATGAATCAGGTGGGTCCACGGGCCGCGCATCTGGGGTCGTCCTCCTCGGATTCCTCACGGGCCTCGGCGTCGGACCACCACTGTACGGAGCGATGGTCGACGCATCCGGCAGCTATGTCCCAATGTGGATCATGTCGGCTTCCGCTGCGATGGTCGCCCTATCGATCATCGCGATGTGGGGTTGGGACGCCCGCAGGGACACGGAGCCATCACGATGACGGCCGGGATGCCTCCGATGGTTCCTCGATGGTCGCAAAGAGTCCGGGAACGGGGGGCGGAGTTTCGATCCGCGGCTTCCTCCGCTTGGAGTACCACCCACCGATTGCCACCCCGGACGCGAAGATCACGAGGGCGATCGCGATGATCACACCGGTTCGCCATCCCGTCGTCGGAGTCGTGCGACCCGTGAGGTCCTGGAGGAGTGCCACCCTCCATGCCTCCTCCCTGCGTGTCCAGGAATCCTCATCCGTGTCGAGGAGGACCGAGGAACCCTCCTGGGTGACCGTGTATTCGATGAAGTCACCGATCGGCTCGTCGTTCGTCGAGGGGTCCCACGTCCTGGACGCGGGCTGGGCGTACTCGACCCAGTCGATGCGCGGGTGGGTGGTGAAGTCGAGGCCGTAGTTACTCTCACCGGTCACAGGGTCGACGCCGAAGTCCGCCCCCATGACCTGAACGTGGTACTGGTCGAGGCGGTCGAGGGCGATCGCCCGATACCAGTGCGCAATCGTGGAAGCGAGGGGTTCGGGCCATCCCTCTCCCCCACTGTTGTTCCACAGGGCGAGCTGGGCGAGGCCGAAAGCGGCACCTGGCTTGATCGCCCCGACTCGTTCCGTCGACAGCGCGAGGACGTTCTCACGACCGTCGAGGAGCGCATGGAACCGCCTCGTGGGAGCGACATAAGAAGACGTGTCGAACTCCGCGTCGCGCGACGCCAGGCACACGGCAACACCGTCGAGGCCACCGATGTCGTCCTGGATCCTCGCCGCCGAGGCCTCGATCTCGTTCGAGAACCGCTCGACCTCACCGGCCACCACACCTGCCACACCGACGTCGACGGTGAGCCCTTCTATCGCGGTCCATTCCGTGTCGGGAAAGACCTCGGCACAGCGCGAGGTGGCCTGGGCAACCGCAGGGACGGCGCCCATCACGACCAGAACCGGAACCAATGCGAGGACTCGTCTCATGATCCGCGTAGTGTGGCATCGGTCCCGGCGTAGTGGTCGGGGCCGAGCACGATGTGGGTGCTAGCGTCGCCTCACATCGTCGGGTGATAGCGAGGGATACCGATGGCCGCCGTGACGAGGAACGACAAGCGCACGATCTTCGGATGGGCGATGTACGACTGGGCGAACTCCGCCTACATCACCATCTTCGGTGCTGTTGTCGGAGCGTTCTTCACCGGCACGATCATGGAGGGGGACGAGTACTGGGGCATGTCCGGCGATGCCCTCTTCTCGATCCTCGTCGGCATCGGCTCGATCATCCTGCTTCTCGCCATGCCCGTGTTGGGCGCCGTGGCCGATTACGCCGATGCGAAGAAGCGATTCCTCCGGCTCTGGGCGTTCGTCGGTGCGATCTTCGCCCTCGTGATCCCATTCGTGCCGGATGGCCAGGTTCCGCTGTTCCTGCTCGTGGTCGTGATCAGCCAGTTCGGGTTCGTCGCTGCGAACGTCTTCTACGACGCATACCTCCCGGAGATCGCAAGCGACGACACGATCGACAAGGTGTCGTCGAAGGGGTTCGCCCTCGGGTACCTCGGTGGCGGCCTCTACCTGCTCCTCGCCCTGGTCCTGATCTCGCTTTCGGGAGACGGGGACGATGCACTTCTGAGCGAAGCGCTCGCCGCCCGGATCGCGATCTTCGGCTCCGGGGTCTGGTGGGTCGGGTTCACGCTCTTCTCGCTCGCCAGGCTCCCCGCAGACGGGCCAGGAGCGGACAGGAGGACGATGCGCGAGTTCGTCGGCGTCGGGTTCGCCAGGACGTCGGCCACCGCCAAACGCCTCGGCGGCTTCCGGAACCTGCTGATCTTCGTGATCGCCTTCGTCCTCTACAACTCGGGTGTCGGGACCGTGATCGCGGTGTCAGGCCCGTATGCCGAGGACACCCTCGGGCTCGAGATCCTCACCATCGGCTTGGCGTTCCTGCTCGTGCAGTTCATCGCCTTCTTCGGTGCATACCTCTTCGGGGCGCTCGCCGGTCGGATCGGCGCAAAGCCATCGATCATGGTGTCGCTCGTCATCTGGACAGGGTTGGCGGTCGCCGCGTACTTCCTCCCCGAGGAGACGCCGAGTGCGTTCCTGGCTCTGGCGTCGGTCGTTGGGTTCGTTCTCGGCGGTGTCCAGGCGCTGTCGCGGTCGCTCTATGGCACCATGATCCCGGAGGAGGCCTCCGCCGAGTTCTTCGGGTTCTTCTCGGTCTTCTCGAAGCTCTCCGGAATCGGGCCACTCATCTTCGGCATCGTCAGCTGGTCGACGGGCGATAGCCGCATCGCAATCCTGTCCGTCGCAGCGTTCTTCCTCGTCGGTATGGCCCTGCTGGCGATGGTGGACGTCGACGAGGGGCGAGCGTCGCGAGAGCGTTGGCACTTCGTCGCGGACACGGTCGTCGTCAAGGACGAGTAACGCCACCGAGCTCCCTGGCTGAAGTCGGGGAAGACGCGAATTGACACGTTCGCGCCCTGTGCTACATTCACCCGCCACATGAACGTTGCTCTTACCTGCGAGATGTGCTGCATGGCGATGAACCAGCCGTGCAGACCCCTCGCGTAGCGACGACACCAAACCCCCTTCGGAGGACCTGCACCGGCAACCGGGCAGGTCCTTTCTGATGTTTGGACCTCCCGGACCGGGGCAGCCTCCGGCCCGACTCGGGAGGAACCCATGACCGCCAACTACAGATACGAGACCCTGCAGATCCACGCGGGCCAGGAACCGGCACCCGGCACCAATGCGAGGGCGGTTCCGATCTACCAGACGACCTCGTACACGTTCGACGACGCGGCGCACGGAGCGAGGCTGTTCGCCCTGGAGGAGTTCGGCAACATCTACACGAGGATCATGAATCCGACGACGGATGTCTTCGAGCAGCGCATCGCCGCACTCGAGGGAGGCGTCGCCGCCGTTGCGACCGCGAGCGGCCAGGCAGCACAACTGATCACGATCACGACGTTGGCGAGTGCCGGTGACAACATCGTGTCCACCTCGTACCTGTATGGCGGCACCTACAACCAGTTCAAGGTCGCCCTCGAGCGGCTCGGCATCGAGGTGAGGTTCGTATCGAGTGACGATCCGGCTGACTTCGCCGCCAGGATCG
Source organism: Acidimicrobiia bacterium (assembly GCA_035461905.1). Lineage (GTDB taxonomy): Bacteria > Actinomycetota > Acidimicrobiia > Spongiisociales > UBA5794 > SZUA-442. The sequence goes on from DATHUV010000084.1 coordinate 38,154, forward strand.
ACGACCGGACGAGGGCGGTGTACCTCGAGACGATCGGCAACCCCCAGTTCAACGTGCCCGACCTGACGGCGTTCGCGGAGACCGCCCACGCCCATGGTGTTCCCCTCGTCGTCGACAACACGTTCGGGGCAGCTGGCTACCTCGCACGGCCGATCGACCACGGTGCGGACATCGTCGTGGCATCCGCGACGAAGTGGATCGGCGGACACGGGACGTCGATCGGAGGCATCATCGTCGACTCCGGCAACTTCGATTGGCGAAACGGCCGGTTCCCGTCCTTCACCGAGCCCTCGCCCGGTTACCACGGGCTCGTCTTCTCGGACACCTTCGGCCCTGACGGCCCATTCGGGAACATCGCGTTCGCCATCCGCGCACGCGTGGAGGGACTGCGCGATCTCGGGGCCTCCCTGTCACCGTTCAACGCCTTCCTCCTGCTCCAGGGTGTCGAGACGCTCTCGCTGCGGGTTCAGCGCCACGTGGACAACGCCCTTGCCCTCGCACGGTGGCTCCGGGAGCGCCCCGACGTCGCGTGGGTGAACTACCCGGGTCTCGAGGACCACGCGTATCACGAGATCGCGAAGAGCGTGCTCAGGAACGGATTCGGTGCGGTGCTGTCGTTCGGGGTCGAGGGTGGCCACGATGCTGCGGCAGCCTTCATCGACAACGTGACCCTGGCGAGCCACCTCGCGAACGTCGGCGATGCGAAGACCCTGGTCATCCACCCTGCCTCGACAACGCATCAGCAACTCGATCGTGCCGAGCAGGTCGCCGCCGGCGTGTCCGAGGATCTGATCCGGGTCTCGGTCGGAATCGAGCACATCGAGGACATCAAGGAGGACTTCGATCGAGCCCTGTCCGCCCTGCGCGGCGTGAAGGCGATCGCTTCGTGAAGCACATCGTCACCGTTGGGCCGGTGTTCCCCCTCGAAGGAGGGGGAACACTGTCCGACGTTCGCGTCGAGGTCAGATCCTGGGGACGGCATCGGAGAAACGCCTCGCTCGTGTGCCATGCTCTGACGGGGAGTGCGGACGCCGATCATTGGTGGGGCGGACTCTTCGGGTCGTCCCGGGTGCTCGACCCTGCGACCTCGTTCGTGGTTTCGATGAACGTCCTCGGTGGATGCAACGGGACGACGGGGCCGACGACCATCGATCCGGGGCGGGGAGTCCCGTACGGTCCCGACTTCCCGGCGGTGACGATCAGGGACATGGTTCGCCTCCAGCACATGGTGCTCGAGCGCATGGGGGTGGACCATCTCGATCTCGCCATCGGCGGATCGATGGGCGCCATGCAGGTGCTCGAGTGGATCGCGATGTATCCAGAGTTCGTGTCGAACGCCGTGGCGATCGCCGTCGGATCCGAGCAATCCGCATGGGCAATCGCTCTCTCCGATGCCCAGCGACACGCGATCACGACCGACCGCCACTTCCTCGCAGGACGCTATGAGCCTACGAAACCACCTGTCGACGGACTCGCCACCGCACGGATGATCGCAATGGCGAGCTACAGAAGCCCGACCGGGTTCTCAGGACGCTTCGGTCGACGCCAACACAACGGCAGGTTCGAGGTCCAGTCATACCTCAGGCACCAGGGTGCGAGGCTCGTGGAGCGTTTCGATGCGAACACGTACCTGACCCTCATCGACGCGATGGACAGCCACGACCTCGGTCGCGGACGCGGTCCCGCCGAGGCGATCCTGCGACGGATCGCCACACGGACACTGGTCGTGGGCATCAGCACCGACGTCCTGTATCCGGTGGCCGAGGTGCGTCAGGTCGCCGAAGCTCTCCCGAACTCGCGATTCGCCGTGCTCGACAGCCCCCACGGCCACGACGCGTTCCTGATCGACACCGACCAGCTCGCAACGATCGTCCGAGGCTTCCTCGACGACGTCGATCCCGAGGTCGACCTCATGGGCAGGGGGGCATCGTGGGCCTGAACGCAGGACCAGACGGTCACGCCGCTACGCAACGTGCGTGTCGACGGATCCGGCCACCGCGGGTACGTCGCTCCTGACGGCGAGGGCGACTGCGGCGCTCGGACCCAGGTCGCGACCCTCGCTGAAGCGGCGCTCGTACTCGGTTCCGAGGGCCCTCCGCGCGGTCTCTTCCGCTTGCTGGAGGAGCGGCACCTGCCACGGGGTGACGCGATGGCCCGATGCCTCCTGCGTGACCTTGGCGCTGCCGAGGAGCCGTGCCGCATGGACATGGTCACCGTTGACGGAGGCGATCAGTGCGAACATGCCGAGGCAGTCCCCGATGCCCCGTGAATCCTTGAGGTCCTGTCGAACCAAAAGGCTCTCGGTGAGCCGTTCAGCGGCTTGGGTGAGGTCACCCGTCATGAACGCGAGCACACCGAGGCTCAACTGTGAGTGGCCGACACCCCACATGAGGCCGTTGGATCGGGAGTACTCGAGCGTCGCCTCCAGCATGCCGTGGGCACCCAGGAAATCGCCCCGCGACAGCGCGACGTGGGCACGCCCGTACACACACCACCCTTCGGAGAGCCAATGGAGACCGAGCGATCTGCCGAGTTCCGTTGCTTCGTCGAACAGAGCTGTCGCCCCGTCGAGGTCCTCGAGGTTGTACGTCGTCATCCCGTGCATCGCGAGCGACCACGCGAGGCCACGGCCGTCTTCGAGGGACCGCCATATCGCACCTGCTGCCTGGAAGCTCGCCTCGGAGGTCTCGGGGTCACCCGCGAGCATGCTGAGCCAGCCGAGGGTGTCGAGGGCGAGCGCTCGCCCGGTCGAAGCCTCGAGGGACGAAGGGCGGTCCAAGAGCCCGGACGTCCACAACACACCCTCTGTCACATACCCGCGGATGTCCCAGAACAGAGGGACCTGGCCCACCAGGCGGAGCGCCTCCTCCAAACCCTCGCCGGTCGCAAGCGACCAACCAACCGCTTCACGCATGTTGAACCGCTCACGCTCGAGGGAGTCGAGCAGATCCCCCAGCCGCGGTGTCGCGAGCACGTTCTCCATCGCTGATGTCACCTCCACACACCAGCGGAGGTGACTCGCGCGGATTGCCTCCTCCTCCCCGCTCGCCCGGAGCTGCTCCAGCGAGAACTCGCGCAGCGTCTCGAGCATCCGATACCGCGTTTGACCCCCCTCATCGATACCGAAGACGACGAGCGACTTGGCAACGAGCTCCTCGAGCAGACGAAGAATCTCGTCGACATCGATCACCGCGTCGACGCAGACGGCGGTCGCGGCCTCGATCGTCCAACCGCCCGAGAACACGCCGAGGCGCCTGAACAGCACTCGCTCGTGATCATCGAGGAGGTCGTGGCTCCACTCGATCGCCGAGCGGAGCGTGCGGTGTCGCTCCGGGGCGTCCGCCGGTCCCCGTTCGAGCAGGCGGAGTCGCGAGTCGAGGTGTTCGAGGAGCGACGATACCGTGAGGAATCGGAGCCTCGCCGCGGCGAGCTCCAACGCGAGGGGCAACCCATCGAGGCGGCGTGTGATCTCCGCGACCGCAGCCGAATCCTCGACATCGAGGTCGAAGTCCGGTCGAACTGCCCGCGCACGCTCTACGAACAGCTCCACTGCGTCACTCTCAGCAATCACCGGAAATGATGCGTCCTGCGGAGGCACGGAGAGCGGGTCGAGGGGATACTCGTACTCCCACCGGATCCGAAGTGGTGAGCGACTCGTGACCAGGAACCGCACGTTCGGCATGCTCTCGAGCAGGTCCGCGACATCCTGCGCAGCAGCGAGGACCTGCTCCATGTTGTCGATGATGATGAGCATCCGCGCATCGCCGACAACCGAGGCGAAGGCCTCGGGAATGGATCGTTCCCCTGACTCGCGTATCCCGAACTGACGTCCCACGGCCGGCAGGAAGCGATCGCGCTCCCGGATGGACGAAACGTCGACGAACACGACCCCGTCCGCGAAGTCGTGCTCCATCAACGCGGCGAGTTCGACGGCAAGGCGTGTCTTCCCCGTGCCACCGGGACCCGTGATGGTCACCATCCGGACTCCCGGTCGGGAGAGGAGTGCCGCCGCGGCGTCGAGGTCCCCGGAACGCCCGACGATCGGATGCACCATCGAAGGGAGCGATGACGCGAAGCGCCGCCGCGCTCGTGGAAGGTCCACGACGACGGGAAGACCGGGCACGTCGAGACGCGCGATGCGCTCAGGAGAACCCAGTCCGTCGAGCATGAAGGCTCCGATGTCCACGATCGCCCAACCACGCTCGGTTGCGTGTTCTGCAACGAGGTGCGCCGCCGGGGTGGACAGCAGGATCTGACCTCCTTGGGCGGAGGCGCCGATCCGAGCACCTCGGTGCACGTCGATGCCGACGAGTCCCTCTGACGTCGGCGTCGCCTCACCTACGTGGACACCGATGCGACACCGGGTGGTCACGCCATTCGGCCAGGCCTCACCTGCCATCGACGTCTGGATGTCGACGGCGGCGTCCACGGCGCCGACCGAGGTGGGGAACGAGCAGAAGATGCCGTCACCCTCCGTCGCCTCCACATCGCCTCCGCACGCAGACGCGGCCTCGAGCACGATCGCGTGGTATCGGTGGAGCAGGTCGCGATACGCGGGGCCGAGGGACCTCACCAGGCTCGTCGAGCCTTCGAGATCGGCGAACAGGAATGCCATCGATCTCGGTCCTCGGGTTGCCACGACTCTCGAACTCCCAATCGTGAAGCGGCGGATCGATGCTGCTACCTACTCGTGAACGTCCCCACGGGCGTCCCGCGTCGCGCACTATACGCATCCCTCGAGCCGTGCACCACTGCCGAGAATGTGAGCTCTATCACGGCAGGTCGCCCCTCACCGGGTTGCCCATGACCATGCATCGCCGACCAGGTCGTCAGCGGCCTCGGGTCCCCATGATCCTCGCTTGTACGGGTGGGGCGTGATCGATCCGTCGAGGAGCGGGTCGATGATCCGCCACGCCTCCATCACGCCGTCCTGGCGTGCGAACAACGCTGGATCGCCCCGCAGCGCCGCTCCCAGCAGTCGGACGTACGCATCGGCGCCCTTTGCGCGATCGTGCTGGAGGTGGAGGTCGACGGGTCCGCTCACCATCGACGGGCCCGGCACCTTCGCTTGGAGCGAGAGGGAGATGTCCTCCTCTGGTTTCGTTCGGAAGGTGAGACGATTGGGCCCGGGGGCGCAATCCGCGTCGGCGAACAGCGGGCGCGGTGGTGCGGCGAACTCGACAACGGCTTCGGTGACGGTCGTCGCAAGGCCCTTTCCCGCCCTGATGATCCATGGCACACCGGCCCAGCGCCACGAGTCGATCTCGAGCCTCAGCGCGGCGAATGTCTCGGTCGTGGACCGCGGATCGACCCCGTCCTCGTCGCGATAGCCCTCGTACTGGCCGAATACCGCGCAGTCCCCACCGACCTGATCGATCGCCCGGAACACCTTCACCCTCTCATCCCTCAACGCATCGGGATCCTCTGACACGGGAGGCTCCATTGCGAGCAGGGAGACGACCTGGAGGAGGTGGTTCTGGATGACATCACGCACCGTGCCGACAGCGTCGTAGAACCGACCGCGACCCTCGACGTCGAACTCCTCCGCCATGGTGATCTGCACACCACGGATGAAGTGCCTGTTCCAAACGGGTTCGAGGATGGTGTTCGAGAATCGGAAGATCATGAGGTTCTGGACCGCCTCCTTTCCGAGGAAATGATCGATCCGATAGACCCGACTCTCCCCGTAGTGGCGGTGGAGCACCTCGTTGAGGTGCTCCGCAGATGCCGTATCGCGACCGAACGGCTTCTCGAGGACGATGCGTCCTGATGCGGTGAGCCCGGCGGTGGCGAGTCCGTCGACGACGGCGTCGAACAGGTCGGGCGGTATCGCGAGATAGGACACGGCACACGTCGCCCCGCCGGTGCGCTGGGCGATGGAGGTGAATGTGGAGGCATCCCGGTAGTCCCCCGACACGTATCGGAGGTTCTTCGCGAGCCTCTCGTACACCTCTTCGTCGATCGTGATGCCGTCGTCGGCGATCGCCTGCCTCGCTTCGGACCTCAGAATGTCGTCGTCCCACGATCGCGTCGCCACGCCGATGATCGGTATGTCGAGGCGCCCTTCCTCGGTCAACCGATACAGCGCAGTGAAGAGTTTCCTTCGAGCGAGGTCGCCGGTGATCCCGAAGAGGATGAGGGCGTCCGCCGACGGGGCGTCAGGCATTGGTGGTGATCCTCGTGAGCATCGTGCGACAGTACACCCGCCTCCGCCCCATTCGTACGCCGACGACGGTGAACGCAGGTCGATGCCACAATGGCCGTCATGGGGCTCCGATGAACGACATGACGCCTGCACTCGCGGACCCCCGCCTCGCGGGCCTCGACCACACGGTCGTGCGACACGGGAGGGTTTCGAGCCTCGAGGAGGCTGCTGCCTTGCGCGGCGTCGACCCTGCATCTGTGATCAAGACGCTCGTGGTACGACGAGCGGACGATGACTACCTCTTCGTCCTGGTGCCGGGTGATCGCGTCATCGACTGGCAGAAACTCCGCTCACTCACCGGTGAGCGTCGGCTCTCGATGCCGGATGCGGCCGAGGCGCTCATCGTCACCGGCTACGAGCGTGGCACGATCACACCGTTCGGGGCTGTGACGCAGTGGCCGGTCATCGCGGACGCCGCCATCGCCGGTGCGACCGTTTCGATCGGCGGCGGTGCGCACGGGGTGTCGATCACGGTCGACGGTGCATCCTTGATCGAGATCCTGGGGGCGACCGTTGCGGACGTGACGTCAGCTCACATCACGGACGGCGGTCGATGAGTCCCCTTCACGCCACCGTGCCAGCGTCCACAGGAGGTCGGAAAGCCTGTTGAGGTAGATGCCCGCTTGGCTGTCGTCGTGCAATGCGGGGAGCGACTCGCGTTCGGCACGGCGCACGATCGTCCGCGCGACGTCGAGGAGGGCCGCCACCCTGTCCCCGCCAGGCACGATGAACTCCGTCGGCGCATCGAAGCGGTCCGCAACATCATCGATCGCGTGTTCGAGCCTCGTCACCATTTCGGACGTCACGAGCGTTCGACCCGGTTCGAGCTTCTCTCGGCTCTCGGGAAGGGTTGCGAGCTCAGCCATGAGTACCCACAGATCCCGCATGATCGATACGACCATGATCGCGAGCTCGTCGCCATCGTCCAGGTCGGCCCTGACGATTCCGAGGGCTGCCTGGGCCTCGTCGACCGCTCCATACGCCGTGGGAGCGGGTGCGTCCTTTCTCACGCGACCGCCATAGAGGAGGCCCGTGGTCCCGTCATCACCGCGCCTGGTGTACACCTTCATGTCGTCGACCCCAATCGATGCCCGTGCTGTTCGTTTGCGTGGAGCCTACGGCACCGATCGTGGCGCCCGCCCGGGTGGTGAGCCATTTACGGAGGGTCTCGTGCGAAAGGCGGCTCTGTCAGCGGGGCAGCGGGGAGAAGCGCACGTCGGTGATCGACCGACCGCTCACAGACATGACCGTCACGGTCCAGTGACCCACCACGAACTCGTCCCCTGTATCGGGCAGCCGTCCCGCAGCGTCGAGCACCAGACCCGCAACCGTTGTGTAGTCGCCTGACGGAACCGCGATGCCGAACTCGGCGAGATCGTGAACGGGGAACCGCCCCGGGACGAGAATGCTCCCATCAGCGGTGGCTCGAGGCGTGGCGACGATCAGGTCCGACTCGTCGTAGATCTCACCGACGAGCTCCTCGATGAGGTCCTCGACCGTCACGATGCCCTCGATTCCGCCGAACTCGTCCACGATGAACGCCATCGGTTGACGGCCGGCCTGGAGCCTGCGGAGGGCCACCAGCACCCTGAGGGACTCCGGCATCACCTGTGCCTCCTTGGTGTGGTTCCTGATCGTGGATCGGGGATCCGCACCGGCGAGATCCTGGAGCGACACGACCCCGATCGCGGAGTCGAGGCCCCGATCCGACGCTGTAACAGGCGCGCGGGTGTGGCCGGCCTCCAGGAGGCATTCGATCGCCGACGCCACAGTCGTTCCTGCATCGAGTGTGTAGACGTCGGGACGTGGGGTCATGACCTCCTGGACGGTCCTCTCGGCGACCTCGAACGCACCGAGGAGTACCTCGTGCTGACCCGCTGGCAGATGACCTCGGGCCACGATGGTTTCCCGGAGCTCCTCGAGGTCGACCTCTTCGCGCCGCGAACCCGGCGTCCCGCCAAACAGTCTCACGACAACGTCCGTCGACACGCTGAGGAACCAGACGAGAGGGGTCGCAGCCACCGCAAACCAATGCAGCGGACGGCCGACGGCCAATGCCCAGGTCTCGGATCTCTGGAGTGCGAGTCGCTTGGGGGCGAGCTCGCCGAGGACCAGGGTGAAGAGGGAGAGAATGACGGTCACCACGACGATCGCGACCGTCTCTGCGGCGTCCCCGAACAGCGTGAACCAGCCAACGATCGGCTCCGCCAGGCTCACCGCGGCAACGGCGGACGCCAGGAATCCCGCAAGCGTGATGCCGATCTGGATCGTTGCGAGGAACCGGTTCGGATCGCGAGCGAGCCGTGCGGTCACGGCGCCGGCGCCTCCCCTTCGCTCCATCCGGTCCAGCTGGGGTTCGCGCAGGGAGATCAGGGCGATCTCGCTCCCTGCGAGGATTGCGTTGATCACCACGAGCGTGGCGATGAGCACGAGCTCCGGCCACACGATGTCCAGATCAAGCCTCCTCAGCGAGATCCGATTGTACCCGAGTGTCGCTCCGCCTTCACCCCGACATCGGATCCACGGGCCCGCCCCCGTTGATCGGTCCGGCGGGTAGCGTCCACGTCATGGACGATCATCGATCCGGAGCCGACGAGGTGTGGCGTCTCCTCGAATACGGAAGAGCGGATGATCGGACGACCGTGCCAATCGATGTCACCGTGACGCTCAGGCTCGATGATGGCCGTGTGAGCGGCCTTGCGGGGTGCAACCGCTACACCGGTTCGGCCTTCGTGGATGGAGGGCACATCGCGTTGGGCCCACTCGCGATGACCCTGCGAATGTGCCTGCCCGAAGTGATGGAGATCGAGCGCGCCTACGTGACCCTCCTGGAGGTCGTCGACTCCATCGCCATCGTCGAGGGACGCCTCGTGATGTCGGCACGCGGGGATCCCGTGCTCGTGTTCGGACATATCGCGTTCCGCGTCAGCGGCACGTGGCTCCTCGATTCGTACAACAACGGAAGACAGGCGATGGTTTCGGTACTCCCCGACACGGAGGTCACCGCGGCATTCGACGACGTCGGCACCGTGACGGGGTCGTCGGGATGCAACAGGTACCGTGCCACATTTCGAGCAGTCGACGGGGAGATGACCTTCGGGCCTCCCGTTGGTACGCGAATGATGTGCGAGGAGCCGTCCGGTGTGATGGACCAGGAGCGTCGCTACCTCGAGGCCCTGACCGAGGTCACACGCTACGAGTTCGACGACGACGGGACGATGCGGTGCCTCGACTCGGAAGGCGCACACCTGCTCCGGTACACACCGACATCGAGTGATCCGAGGGGCGCGTCCTCACCCATCGACCAGGCAGGCGGATTCATCCCCATCGGATGATGCCCGGTCGGCGCCGACGGTGTTGTCTGATCCTTAGGAGGATGTCCGAGCGAGAGGATGAGACGATGACGGGACAACGCGAAGTCAGTGGTGCGGCGATCGGATGGACGATCTACGCGTCGGTCATGATGGGACTGCTCGGTGGCTTCCACGCCATTGCGGGCTTGGTCGCAATCCTCGAGGACGAGTTCTATGTCCTCACACCGGACTACCTGTTCCAATTCGACGCCACGACGTGGGGATGGATCCACCTGATCATGGGCATGGTCGTCGTCGCAGCAGCTGTCGGGCTGTACAGCGGTGCCGTATGGGCACGTACCGTCGGTGTGATCCTCGCGATCATCAGCACCCTCGTGAACTTCGCCTGGCTACCGTGGTACCCGTTCTGGTCGATCATCATGATCACTGCGAACGTGTTCGTGATCTGGGCCCTCACCGTCCACGGCCGCGACATCGCCGAAGGGGCATGAACCGCATCGAGGTCTGAGACCACGATCAAGGACACAGCGGGCCTCCTTCGGGATCGTCCGGAGGCCCGCTGTGCGCGTCGCCGCGGCCCTTCGGAGCGCGACGTCGTCGGGCGGCCCGACGGTTGCATCCCCGATACCGCCATACACTCCCGGACGATGCGAGTCCTTTTCTCCCTCATCGTCGCGTTGTCCGTGGTCGCAACAGCGTGTGTCGGCGGAGTCGGTGACGTGACGGGGACCGACCCGACCACGACTTCCCAGCCGCCCGGTTCGACGGATTCCACCGTACCGGGCGATCCCGGGACGCCCGGATCGGAGTCAACGACCACGGTTCCTGAGGTACCACTGCATCAATGGGTCGATCGCAGGACCGTCGGTCAGCCGTGGGGCGACGCGGTCGAGGGATTGCTCACCTTTCGAGGGAATCCCACCAACACGTGGTACGGCACGGGACCTGTCCCCCAGTCCCCCTCGGTCGCCTGGCGCTATCCCGACGCTCCGATGTGCAGCGAGTCCACCGACCTCGGCACGACGTCGACGTGGTGCGGCAACGGATGGACGGGACAACCGGTGATCTGGGAGCGCCCTGACGGTGTTACCGAGATGATGTTCGGCGCCTACGACCGCAAGTTCCACTTCGTCGACGCAAATACGGGACTCGCCACGAGGAACCCCATCACCACCGGCGACATCGTCAAGGGCAGCCCGACCCTCGATCCTGACGGCTTTCCCCTCGTGTACTTCGGGAGCCGGGACAACAAGCTGCGCATCGCCGCGCTCGACCGCGCCGAACCCGAGGTCGTGTGGGACTTCGAGGCATGCCTCAGGAACTGCCCTGAGCCCTCGGACCGCGTTGGGCTCGGCGGCCGGTGGAACGACGACTGGGACGCGGCACCGCGAATCGTGAACGACCTGCTCTTCGAAGGCGGGGAGAACTCCATCTACTACATCTGGAAGCTCAACCGAGGCTACGACGCGAACGGCTCCGTCACCGTGGATCCCGAGTTGGTGTTCAGCATGGAGACCTGGGACGACGAGCTGATGGCGAAGATCCAGGACGGCTGCACCATCGGCAGCCGCTGTGTGTCCACATCGGTCGAGAGCTCAACGGCCATCTTCGAGGGCCGCGCCTACTTCGGGAACTCCGCCGGGCGCATCATCGGCCTCGACATCACGAACGTCGAGAACGGGGAGGCGCCGGTCGTCTTTGACTACTGGGTCGGAGACGACGTCGATGCCTCGATCGTGATCGACGAAGAGGGCATGCTGTACGTCCCCGTGGAGTGGAAGCGCTACCTGCCAAGGGGCCGTGACCTCGGCCAACTCGTCAAGCTCGACCCGTACACAGATGGAGATCCCTACGTGTGGGGTATGTACTCGATCACGGAGCCTCCAGCTCAGGGAGGTATGTGGGCGACGCCTGCCCTCGGCGAGGGCGTGATCTACGTTGCGACGAACAAGGGCTTCCTCGTGGCGGTCGACCGTGACACCGGCGAGGAACTCTGGGTGCACGCAATCGGAGCCCGTGCCTGGTCATCGCCGGTGATCGTCGACGACACACTGATGGTCGCAAGCCGGGCCGGGATCCTCCACGCCTTCGATCTCGCTGATCCCAGGGAGCCCCAACCGCTGTGGACCCTCCCGATCGGAGACGCGTCCCTCCTCGCCACTCCCGCCGTGTGGAAGGGCCGCATCTACATCGCCAGCACCGACGGCTACATGTACGCCGTCGCCGATTCAGGGTCCTGACAGGAGCACTCCGAGGTCGCAAGGGTGCTCTACATGCCGAGTGCGATGATCGCGCAGCACACCGCGATCACGAGGGACACGGGTGCCCACAACCTCTCGACCCTCGACCGGGAGGCGAGGTTGACCACCGCCCCTATACCGAAGAAGGCGGTCAGCACCCACATCCCCAGGGACCGGATCGGCATCCAGTCGAGGTCGACCAGTCCCGAGGCGGCAAGCACGTAGATGATGATCAGTGGATACACGACCACGGCGGCCACCCCGCTGGCGATCCGCAACGGAATCGGCAGCACCCCTTCGTGCTGACCGCTCCACGCGGCGGACCCGAGTGGAGCGCCAAGGGCGAGGGCAATCTGGAACACCCCGATCACGGCGAGCAGGACCACAGCGATGACGGCAGCGGCCGTCATGGTCGCACCGACAACGCAACGGACAGGGCCGCTGCCTTCATTGAAGTACCACGACGATGGCCTGGGCGAGGAGGATCTTGGTCAGCGTCGCCACTGCGTAGACCGTTGCGTACCCGGCATTCGGCAGGTCATCCTTCGTCTGTTCCGTGGCAAACGCGAGTACCGCCGGTTGGGTGACCATGCCGGCGAGCATACCTGCCAGGATCCCGGTGGGTGTCCTGAGCAGGTACACGCCTCCGAGGATGAGCAGAATCGCCGAGAGGGTCGTCACGGTCACGCCGAGGAGGAAGAGGTCGACTCCCACACCGCCGGAGAGTGTGTCGACGAAGGCGTACCCCGAGCGAATCCCCACGCCGGCCAGGAAGAGGACGGCACCGATCTGGCGTAGCGTGAGGCTTGCGTTGTAGGGCAGCTGCCAAGTGATCGGACCGGTCTGGCGGAGAGCTCCAAGCACCATGCCGACCACGAGGGGACCTCCGGCCGGCCCGAGCGTGAACGTCGTCCCTCCCGGCAGCGGAATGGGGATCATACCGACGAGCAGTCCGAGGACGATTCCGAGGCTGAAGGCTGCGACATCGATCTCCGAGAGCTTTCGGAAGGAGTCACCGAAGTACCTGCTCACGGCTTCCATCTGCCCACGTGGGGCGACGACCCTGATCCGATCTCCCAGTTCGAGCACCGTGTCAGGGTGGGCCATCCGGTCTATGTCACCGCGTCGCACCCTCGTGACGATCGCGCCGAACCGCGACCGCAAGTCCAGTGAACCGATGCGCTGTCCGACCAGGGCGTCATTGGATACGAAGATCCGTCGGTAGTCGATGTCGGTCCGATCGAGAGCGAGGTCCACGTTTGCCCTCTCGCCGAGGGCGCGAACGACCTCCTCGACGTCCTGACCCTCCCCGATCACGGTCACCAGATCGCCTCGGTGGAACACCGTGTCGGGTTCGGGGATGTCGGTTCCGGCCCCCTCCCGGTGCCGGGTGAAGAGAACGCGCCACTCGGTTCCCTCCATCAACGACGAGAGCTCGATCCCGGTGTATCGGGAGTGCGTGACCACGGCGGTCACGGCCGTCAGATTCTCCGGGAGCATGCCCTCGGTCTGCTCTACATCACCCCCACCCGGACGAAGGCGTCGCAGGATGTACACGGCGAGCACCATCCCCAGCACGCCGAATGGATAAGTGACCGAGTATCCGGCGACGGGTTCGGCCAGGTTTCGGTCGATGTCCTCGGGCGCGGACGTGTCCGTCTCGTACTGGAGCACTGCGGCGAGTGCCGGCGTGTTCGTGAGCGCACCCGTGTAGACGCCGGCGGCGAACGGACCACTCAGGCCGAGTATCCGTGCCCCGCCCAGGACCACCACGACGGAGACGACGATGACCACCGCCACGAGCGCGTTGTCTTTTGCTCCCGCACGCCGGAAGGACGCGAGGAATCCGGGGCCCGCGGAGATACCCACTGTGTAGACGAAGACGATGAGGCCGAACAGGTAGACGAAGTCAGGAAGACGCAGGTCGGGGTCCAGCGCTCCGATCGCGAGGCCGACGAAGAGCACGGCCGATATTCCGAGGCTGAACCCTCCGATCGTGATCCGACCGACGAGGTAACCGATGCCGAGGGTGACGAAGAGCAGGAGGAGAGGGTTCTCCACGAGCAACTCGATCATGGCTCCGTCCTCTCCGTCACCCGGAATCGCACCCGAATCGAACCATCCCCGGACATGCGTACCCTAGGAGCAACCGGATCAGCGGAGGTCCCATGCGGTCACTTGCACACCACGGAATCACACCCACAGGCGACGTCCATTGGGACCTGACCACGCCGGAACTCTACGAGCACACGATCCGCCGAGGGGAGGGCGAACTCGCCCACCATGGCGCATTGGTGGTCGACACGGTCCCTTACACGGGGCGCAGCCCCAAGGACAAGTTCGTCGTCCGTGAGGCGAGCACCGAAGATGAGATCTGGTGGGGAGACGTGAACCATCCGATGGAGCCGGAGGTGTTCGACGCCCTGTACGCCAGGGTCACGGAGCACCTGGGGGCGAGGGAACTCTACGTGCAGGACCTCTACGCAGGCGCCGACCCGAAGAACCGGCTGTCGGTCCGGGCCATCACCGAGAGTCCGTGGCACTCCCTGTTCTGCCGCAACATGTTCATCCTTCGCCGGAAGTTCGATACCTCAGAAGAGGTGAACACGTTCGTACCGGACTTCACGATCGTTCATGCACCGACGTTCCAGGCGGAGCCCGAGAGGGATGGAACCCGCAGCGAGGTGTTCATCTGCATCAGTTTCGACCACAAGATCCTCCTCATCGGCGGCACCACCTACGCCGGTGAGATGAAGAAGTCGGTCTTCTCGGTCATGAACTACCTGCTCCCCAAGCGCAATGTGTTGTCGATGCACGCTTCCGCCAGCGTGGGGAGGGAAGGCGGCGATTCCGCCGTCATCTTCGGGCTGTCAGGTACGGGCAAGACCACCCTCGCCACCGATCCGGCCAGACTCATGGTCGGGGACGACGAGATCGGATGGGGAGCCGACGGGATCTTCAACATCGAGGGAGGCTCGTACGCCAAGACGATCAATCTCTCGCTGGAGGACGAACCGTTGATCCATCAAGCGGCAAGCAAGTTCGAGACCATCCTCGAGAACGTGGTGATCAGTCCCGACACGCGGCGCCCCATCTTCACCGATGGGTCGAAGACGGAGAACACGCGGTGCGCGTATCCGCTCGCCCACCTGCCCAATGCGGAGCCAACGATGATGGGGCCACATCCCCGCAATATCGTCTTCCTCTCGGCGGATGCGTTCGGTGTACTACCACCCATCTCACGCCTCACCACCGAACAGGCGATGTACTACTTCATCAGCGGCTACACGGCGAAACTGGCAGGAACTGAACGCGGGGTTACCGAGCCCTCCGCCACGTTCTCCCCGTGTTTCGGCGCACCGTTCCTGCCCCTCCCGCCGTCGTACTACGCCAACGTGTTGGAAGGAAAGATCAAGGAGCACGACTGCCGCGTCTGGATGATCAACACCGGCTGGACGGGCGGCCCCTACGGAGTGGGAACCCGGATTCGTATCCCCCACACGAGGGCCATGCTCAACGCCGCCCTCGAGGGTGCCCTCGACGACGTGGAGTACACAACGGATCCGGTCTTCGGCCTATCGATTCCAACGTCGGTGCCGGGGGTCCCGTCCGACCTGCTCGATCCCCGCCCGACGTGGAGCGACACAGCAGCATTCGACACGGACGCTCGGCGCCTCGCCGGGATGTTCGCGACGAACTTCAAGAAGTACGCCGACGGCGTCGACGATGCGGTGGTGGCTTCCGGGCCGAGGGTCTAGCAAGATCGACTCATCGGGCGTAGTTCTCGCGCGTAGTATCACGCGAGTCGATCGACGGCCGATCGATGCACACACGCACACACCGGGAGGTGGCGATTTGCGGTGGCTACGGGTACTCGCGCTTTTCGCCATGACCGTCATCGTCGTCTCGTGTGCCGGTTCCGGATCGGACGTCACGTCTACGACCGACGCCGGTGCGGATGCATCGTCCACGACGGTCGCGACACCGACCTCCGCCACACCACCCGGTGCCCCGACACCCTTCCCCGTACCGATCGTGAGCGGTGGTGAGATCGTCGCCGAAGCTCCCGGCGAAGTGGCTGTCTCGTATCCGGTCGAGATGTTCGACGCCCTCGTCGGTTTCTACGAGCAGTACGCCCTCGACCGAGGGGGGAGAGGCGGCGAGCTCTTCGAGGGCGGTATCGAGTACCAGTTCGACCAGGACGGTGACAGGATCGTCGTGTCCGTGACACCCGAGGATGATGGAGCCCTCACAATGATTCGGGTTCTCCCCTGATGCACGACGGAGGTACGCCTCCCCTTCCGGCGGGCTCGATGCATGTGACGACCGACGCTGGGGCGCAGACCTATCACGTCGTCGGTACCAGTCGTCCCGGTGGGCACGGCCGTATCCGATGCAACGCCACCGACGTCAAGGCGGATACCGGCTCGATCTCGGACGGGTTCCGGCCGGGACCCGCCGAACTCCTGTGCGCTGCGCTCGCCGCATGCCTCCTCAAGAACATCGAGAGGTATTCCGAAATCCTTCCGTTCACCTACGAGGTCGCCACTGTCGTGGTCGAGGCTGAGCGCCAGGACGCACCGCCGATGATGACGCGCATGCACTATCACATCGAGATCGTCACCGACGAGTCGGAACACCGGGTCGACCTCCTGCACAAGAACATCCGTAAGTTCGGGACGATCACGAACACCCTTGCCGAGGCCTGCGAAGTGACCGGCGAGATGTTCCCACACCCCATCCGCTCCGGAACATGACCGGGCCCGATCGACGGGATCGACCTGTCTATGATGCGATGATGGATACCCCTCAGGTACTCACCGATGCCTTCGACCGGATCGAGCACGAGGTTGAAACAGCGGTCGCCGGCCTCGACGGCGACGGCCTGTCCTATCGGCCCGACGCCGACGCCAATTCCATCGGCTGGCTCGTCTGGCACCTCACCAGGGTCCAGGACGACCATGTCTCGGAGATCGCGGGACTCCCCCAGGCGTACGTCGAGGACGGATGGGCGGAACGGCTGGGGCTGGTTCCCGACACGGTCGACACCGGGTACGGGCACACTCCCGAACAGGTCGCAGCCGTGCGGTTCGATCGGGCCGATGAAATCCTCGCGTATCACAGGGCCGTCGGTGCCCGAACGCGTGCCTACCTCGCCACGGTAACAAGCGCTGAGCTCGATCGAATCATCGATCGGCGGTGGGATCCCCCGGTATCGGTCGGCGTCCGGCTCGTGAGCGTCATCAGCGACGACCTCCAACACGCAGGGCAGGCCAACTTCGTCCGCGGCATGTACGAGCGGCGACGCTGACCACAACCCGGTTGGTAGGTCACTTCTCGGCTCGTGACGCGAGGATCGACGCAGCCAGTACCAGCGCCGCACCGCCGAGGGCGATGGGAGCGACGGTCTCGGCGAGGAAGATCGCACCAAGGACGAGGGCGATTGGTGGAATCAAGTAGGTGATGAACGAGGCGCGCGGTCCTCCCACCCGTCCCACGAGGGTCGCCATGAGGACGAATGCCACGCCCGTGCCCACGACACCGAGGACGAGTGTTGCCAGGAGAGGTCCGAGCGCCATGGACGAGCGCATCGCCCCTGCGAAGCCGAACGGTGCGGTCCACAGGGCGCCATAGGCGAGCATCGGGCGCATGACATTCACCGACCCGTACTTGTGCTGGAGGGGACCCGCCATGTTTGTGGCGATCCCGTAGCAGACGGTGGCTGCAAGGACCATGGCGATTCCCAACGGCGCCGTTCCCCCTTCAGCTCCGGAGCCGGCGGCGATGAGGGTGACCCCGGCGAACCCGATGGCCATGCCCATTCGCTGGGGATTCCCGGACGGCCGGTTGAACCACATGGCACCGAACAATCCGGCGAACAGTGGGGTGGCGCCGGTGAGCAACCCGGTCACCGCTGAGTTGAGATGCTGCTCTGCGAGCGGATAGAGAGTGAAAGGGATGCCGACCCACAGTACGGAGAGCAGCACGATCTTCCGTCGGTCACCCGCGTCGAAGGACACCGGACGACGACGCAGCATGAGGAGGGCAACAGCGCCCAGGGCAACTCGCGCCCACGTGATCAGTCCCGGATGGAATGACTCGAGTCCCACCTTGATGAGGAGGAACGACGATCCCCAGATCAGGCCAAGAGCGGCAAACGTCGACCAGTCGAGTGGCGTGAAGGGTTCCCGATCCGACACGGGTCGATCTACCGACAGCTTCGACGGCATGGGCGTGGGCGATTCCGGAATTGCGGTCACGCCCACAACGTACGGGAGGTTTGGCATGCCGTACAGATCCAAAGGGTTGACTTTCAACCAGTCCAAACTCGTTGGCGGTGGATTCAATCGTCGACGCCAATGACGTCGGCGACGATCCGGATCGCCTCCTCCAACTGGTCGGAGTCGACCAGCCCGAAGCCGAATACGAGCCCGCCGTCAGCCTGCTGGATCGACGAGTACTCCGCGTACCCCTCGATGGCCACGCCCCGTTCAGCCAAACGAGCCATGATCTTCGCCTCCTCGAGGGCTGGGGACAATCCCGCAGAGATGTGGAGGCCGGCATTGGATGCAGCAGGACGCAGGACCCCCTGCGCCGCGGCACGCTCCAGGAACGCCGTCATCCGCTGTTGCCGACCCATGTAGATGCGGCGGGTCCTCCGGAGATGACCCTCGAGGTGCCCGTCAGCGATGTAGCCACGTAGGGTGAGCTGGTCAACGTGTGACGGCGCCCAGTCGACCTGTCGACGCACCTCGAGGACCTGCTCATGGAGTGACTGCGGCACCACGACGTAGCCGAGACGCAACGCCGGAGAGAGCGTCTTGGAGAAGGTGGCGACATAGGCCACGCTACCGGTTCGGTCGAGCCGGTAGAGGGGCTCCAGCGGACGATCCACGTATCGGAACTCGGAGTCGTAGTCGTCCTCGACGATCAAGACCCCGCGGGCATGGGCCATCGAGAGGAGGTCCAGCCGCCGAGCCATCGACATGGTCACGCCGGTCGGGAACTGATGTGACGGCGTCACATGGACCAGCTTGACATTCGGTGGGATGGCATCGACGACGAGGCCCTCGGAATCGACAGGGATCGGCACGACCTCGAGGCCGTTCGCCTCCGACATGCGACGGAATCGGTTGTACCCGGGATCTTCCATGGCGATGACATCGCCGGGTTCGGTGCATGCCCGGATCAACAGGAAGAAGGCTTGCTGGGCCCCCGACGTGACGATCAGCTGCCGGAAGCTGGCATCCACTCCTCGGGAACGAGCGACCCATCGCGCGAGGACACGGCGGAGGTCAGCGACACCCGCAGGGTCCCCATAGGTCGCATCGTGCTGATCGACAGCCCACCGCGCGTAGCGTCGCCACTCTGCGGTGGGGAACAGGCGCGGGTCCGGTGTGCCGGGGCGAAGGTCGAAGGCAGGCATCGCTTCCTCGTCGAGGCCGGAGGAATCGAGCGCTCTTTCGGATCGATCCAGGACCGCACGGAACCCGGACAGATCAGAGACGATCGTGCCGCCACCGCGCCTTCCCTCGATGAAGCCCTCCGCCGACAGTCGCTGAAATGCGGTTGTGACGGTGTGACGGGATACCCCCAGCGTCACGGCAAGCTCTCGAGTCGAGGGCAACCTCTCCCCCGGTCCCACTCGGCCTTCGAGGATCCCGCTGCGGATCTCCTCGAAGACCTGGTTCGTCAGCCCAGTCGTCGACGTGGGGTCGATGAATATCTCCACGATCAACCTGCGTGGCGTCGACGGTCCAGCCACTCGACGAGCGCTGCGCATGCAATCACGACCGCCGCACCGAGGGCTGCGCCCGCGGCGGCATCGGACAGCCAATGTGCACGGAGGTACACCCTGCTCAGCACCATCGTGAACGCGAACACCGCCGCGAGGATCTCGTAGCTGCGACGGCGGGGGCCCGCGGGGACGAGGACGATCACGAGTGCGACCGCTATCGCGGCCCCCGCGACGGCATGACCGGACGGGAACGAGTAGCCAGAGGTCGAGACCAGTGACATCGGCGGACGCGGGCGCTCGTACAGGGCCTTCACAGGGCCGATCAGGACCTGGGACGCCGCCATCGCGATCACCCAGAACCAGAAGGTCTCCCAGCGACGTCGGAACGCCAGGAGGACGCCGATCCCGATCATGATCGGCGTTGCAACGAACGTGCTTCCGACGAAATCGAGCGCCTTCGCGAACCCCACCGTGAAGCCGTACTCCCAACGCACGACGAGATCGAAGACCGCATCGTCAACGATCTGGACGACGTCGGCGAGTGGCGGAATCGCCATGAGGACGAACAGCAACCCACCGAACGCCCAGAGCACCATCGATATCCAGAACGCCGCTCGGCTCTGAAGGAGGAGAAGGGGGTGTTCCTCGAGCCTTCGCAACCTGGGCTCCAACTCATCCATAGTCATCCATGGCGGGAGACCCGTTTGCGTCGGCGACATGGATCGAACACCGTCTTGCTCTCCCGAAACTTCTCCGCGGCGTGGCGCCATACTAGGAACGACCCCATCATCGATGATCCACCTCAGCGAGGGTTCATGCCGTGAGCAGGACGAGAACCGCGACCGCGTTTGCCACCCTCGGATGGTCCGCAGCGGTTGCCTCACGCGGCGTTCCGGGCTGGGACGCTGCAGTGTTCCGCCGGATCAATGCCCTTCCCCATTCTTTCGTGAAGGCCGTGTGGGCACCGATGCAGGCAGGGGCGTTGGCGGCACCGCTGGTCGTTGCGACGGGACTACTCGCGAGGCGGCAGCCGTCGACTGCCGCTCGCATCGCGGTGACCGGCCTCACGGCGTGGGTCAGCGCGAAAGCCATGAAGAGCCGCGTTACCCGCGGAAGACCCGGCGACCACATCGCTGAGACGCAGCTCAGGTTCGGAAGCGCCGACGAAGGACTCGGTTATCCATCAGGACACGCGGCGGTGGTCACGACACTCGCATCCGGCCTGACCCGCCATGCGGGACCCGGATGGAAGGGCGCCGGAGCGGTGCTCGTGACCATCGTCGGCCTGAGCAGGATCTACGTCGGTGCGCACTACCCGCTCGACGTGGTTGGCGGGGTCGCGCTCGGCGTCGCCATCTCTGAGGTCTACGACCTGGTCAGCGGATCCGGCTGACTCAGAGGTCCCCGGTGCGTTGGAGCCTGATGAGGGCGAACCATCCCGGCAGGATGGGGAGCCAGAACGTGACCAGCCGGAAGAGCAACACCGCGGCGAACGCCAGGGAAGGGTCGACTCCGACCGCCGTGTAGCCGGCGACGAGCGCAGCTTCCGTCGCTCCGATCCCGCCCGGGGTGGGTGCCACGGATGAGACGGCCGCCCCTGCGAGATAGACGAATGCCGCCGTGGCGATCGGAATGTCCGAGTTGAACGCGAGCAGCGAAGCGATCATCGCAGCGGTGTATGCCAGCGTCACCATCGCCGAGCCCGCGAACAAGGCGATCAGCTTCGTCGGCGTCCTTGCGACCGATGCGACGGCGAGCCCACTCGCCCTCATCGCGGGGACGAGGTATCGCGTGAGGAGGGCGCGACCCTTCGGAAGCAGCATCAGGAGGCCCGATGCGAGAACGAGAACGAGAACGATGATCGCGCCGGTCCGAGCGTCGGGTGTCGGGATGTCGACCGTCTGGGATGCGACCGCACCCAGGAAGATCATCAACGCGATGTGGACTACCGCCCCTACAACCGTGTTCAATCCAACGGCCGATGCAGCAACCGACAGTGGGATGTCCTGCTTCTGTAGGTACCGTACGTTCGTCGCCATCCCGCCCACCTTCGCCGGGGTCACGCGGTTGGCGAACGTCGATGCCAACTGCGTCATCACCATCGGCCAGACGTGGAGCCGCATCGGCACCGCTCCGACCATCGCAATGCCCGCACCCACATAGGTGAGAGTGGACGCCAGCACCGTGACTCCGACCCATGCCAGGTCGGCA
>DATHUV010000085.1:0-28458 GCA_035461905.1 Acidimicrobiia bacterium
GGCACCTCGATGTCGGCTCATCGCATCCTGGGGCTGAAGCAGGTCCCAAGGGTTGGGCTGTTCGCCCATTAAAGCGGTACGCGAGCTGGGTTCAGAACGTCGTGAGACAGTTCGGTCCCTATCCTCCGCAGCCGAAGGAAGTTTGACGAAGGCTGTCCCTAGTACGAGAGGACCGGGACGGACGGAGCTCTGGTGTGTCAGTTGTCCTGCCAAGGGCACGGCTGATTAGCCACCTCCGGAAGGGATAACCGCTGAAAGCATCTAAGTGGGAAACCCGTTCCAAGATGAGGACACTCATGCGGTCAACGCAGTAAGGCCCGTGACGAGACCATCACGTTGATAGGCCGGAGGTGTAAGCGTGGCAACACGCTCAGCCGACCGGTACTAATCGGCCGAGGGCTTGGATCAGATCTACAAGATGTCTCGTGCTTGCTATCGAACGCTCAAGGAGCACCGGTTTCCGGTGGCCATGGCGGCAGGGTCACACCCGTTCCCATTCCGAACACGGAAGTTAAGCCTGTCAGCGCCGATGGTACTTGGGCCGAAGGGCCCCGGGAGAGTAGGTCGTCGCCAAACATCTTGAGGATGAGGGTCGTCCCACGTCATGTGGGGCGGCCCTTTTCCGCGTCCTGGGTACGGTGCGGGTCAGGTCCTCCTAGAATCGGTGGCTCCGGCCCTCCGCCACACGTGTTGGGCGATCAGGAGGACCACGACCCATGGCACACGACGACGGCCGAGGATCCAAGCCCGGCAAGAAACGTCCTTCCTCCCGGCCGCGCCCAAAAGGGTCCTCGCCGAGTCGCGGGAAGAGTACCGGCGGGAAGAGCACGGGCCAGACACGCGGTCGATCCGGGCCGCCTGCTGGCGGTTCGTCGAAGAGCCGCAAGCCGTCGTCCGGGCGACCTGCATCGACGTCGTCGTCCTCGCGGCCGGCGAAGCCCGGGGGGTCGAGATCGGGGTCAGGAGCATCGAAGGCGTCCTCGTCAGGGTCGTCCTCCCAACGGCCTGGCTCGAAGCCGACAGGCGGAGCGTCCCGATCGAATCGCTCGTCGAGGGACGGGACCGCACCTCGGACCGGCGGAGGCCCACCGCCCAGGAAGAAGGTCTACTCCGCCACGACGCGCAGCGTCGAGGAGGAGCGCCGTAAGAACGCCCCGAAGCGCAGACGCGACCTCAAGGGCGCGGCTGTGAACCTCCCGAATTGGGTGATCGAGAGCGTCGAGCGCGTCACGCCTGCCGACCGGATCGCGCCGACCCTCGAGGCCCTCGGCGCCGCATCGGAGGCCCTCGCCGACGGCAAGTACCACGCCGCGGTCAAGCACGGGAATCGTGCAAAGGCGCTATCGCCACAGGATCCCACGACCCGCGAGACGATCGGCATCGCGGCGTACCGGATGGGGGACTGGCAGACCGCGCTCAGCGAGCTTCGTGCGTTCCGTCGCATGCAGGGTGACACGACGCATCTGCCCGTCGAGATGGACGTCCTTCGCGCACAGGGAAAGAAGCGAGACGTCGAGGCGGCATGGAACGAGCTCCAACGACGTGGCGGTCATGGGCTCGTGATGAACGAGGGGAAGGTCGTGTACGGCTCGTTCCTGCTCGACGAGGGCCGTCCGGACGACGCATGGGAGGTCGTGAACCCAGGTCGTGTGGTCAACGAGCCCAACGAAGCCCACCTTCGCCTCTACTTCGTCGCAGCCAGGACGGCGGCCGCCCGCGGTGATCGCGCAACTGCCCGGAAGCTGGCCGATACGATCGTGATGACCGACCCATCGTTCCCGGGATTCGAACAGCTCGAGTCGGAGATCGCAAGGATCACCTGACCGGCCTGTGCGCCGTTGGGGTCCGACGGAGCCGAGCAAGGAATCTGTCGCACACCGGCGATACGTTCGGGATGTCCTGCACTTCCTCGTGAAAGGAACGTCATGGACCTCAACCTCGTCGTCCTGGCCGGACGAGTCGCGACCGAACCCGAGATCAGGACCTTCCCATCCGGCACGACCATGATCCGCTACCTCGTCACCGTCCGATCCACCGAGCCGCGTCGCCGGGTCGATGTCGTTCCCGTGTCCCTCTGGGATCCGTCGCCGAACGTCATCGAAGCGGGCGACGTCCGTGGTCGTGGTGTCTGGGTTGCAGGAAGCGTGCAGCGTCGCTTCTGGGCCGACGGAGGAGACACGAGGAGCAGGTTGGAGATCGTGGCTCACGAGGTTCGCATCGTCGCTGACGACGCGAACGCCGAAGGGGAGGCGCACATCGCCGTCTAAGGTTCCTCGGTGCCCCGAACCGTCATCGCTGCAGCATCCACACCTGCCGCCGAGGCCGGCGGACTCGTTGCCGACCTCGGCGGGAACGCGGTCGACGCGGCGATCGCAGCCGCGGCTGCTTCGATGACGACGGAGCTGGGGATCGTGTCGCCTGGTGCCGGCGGCTTCATCACGATCTGGCCACCCGACGACGCTCCCGTCGTCATCGACGCGTACGCGGAGATGCCGGGTCGTGGCAGACCGAAGGAACGGCCGGTCGAGACGACGCTCGTGTCGATGGGCTACGGCGGGGGGATGGAGACCGTCGTCGGCTGGGGGAGTGTCGCAATACCCGGTGCATTCGCCGGATTCGACGTGGCCTCGCGTAGGTACGGCGCACTCCCATGGGCGGAGTTGTTCCTGCCGTCCGTTGCTCTCGCGAGGAACGGTTTCGGTGTTTCCGAGGCGAGCGGCTACTACATGCAGTACGCCCACGACGCGGTCTACGGGTGGGACGCCGAGGCCGCAGTGATGTACCACCGGCCAGATGGCTCCCCGGTGCAGGCGGGCGACACGGTCGTGAGCGAGGACCTCGCGCGCGGCCTCGAGCTCATTGCCCATGAGGGCGCTACGAGCCTCTACAGGGGAGACCTCGGCGTTGCGCTGGCCAGGGCGTCGGGCGAGCGGGGTGGCCTCATCACCATGCACGACCTCGAGGAGTACGCGCCCGTCGTCAGACCCCCCGCCCGCATCGGCCTCCATGGATGGGACATCGCGACGAACGCCCCTCCGGCCGTCGGTGGCATCACGCTCGCAGCCCTCCTCACTCTGCTTGAACGTTTGGACATCGAATCGTGGAGTGCGAGCGACGTCGCGCGACACGCTGCCGCGCAACACGCCGTCTTCTCCTTCCGGCGCACGGACCTCGACGGTGACACGGACCGCTTCGTCGGAGGAGACGAGTTGATGGAGCTCGCCGTTGCGGGAAACCTCGAGGCAATTCACCGATCCCCGTCGACCGTACACACCTCGAGTGTCGACGAAACCGGTCTCGCGTGCGCAATCACGGTCTCAGCGGGATACGGATCGGGAGCGGTGATTCCCGGATATGCCTTCGGTCTCAACAACTCGCTCGGTGAAATCGAGTTGACATCTGAAGGCATGCATGCGCTCGGTGTCGGGCAGCGCCTGCTGTCGAACATGGCGCCGACGATCGGGAGATCGAAGGCGGGTGAGGTGCTCGCCGTGGGTTCGCCCGGCGCCGATCGGATCACCTCAGCGATCGCAACCACCCTGCTCAACCACGTTGTGTGCGGCATGTCGCTCGAGGAGGCCGTCTCCGCACCCCGGATGCATGCCGAGATGTTCCAGGGTGTCGCGACGCTGGCGGTCGAACCCGGCATCGACGTCTCGGAAGTGTCCGATCTCACCGTCCGTCGCCTGCCGGCGCGTTCGATGTACTTCGGTGGCGTGCAAGTAGCGGCGCGCGAAGTCGACGGCTCGCTCGTGGGTGCGGCAGACCCGCGACGTACGGGAGCCGTGGTCATTGGAGGGCAGGGTTGACGACCACGGCGCCGATCGACGTCCTGAGGGCCCTCCTCGACCCGATCAGGCTGCGCGTTCTCGGTGCTGCCCTTGATGAGTCAATGTCGATCGCGGACCTCTCGGCCCACACCGGTCTCGAGTTGCGGGATGTTGCCGCCGCAGTCGGGTACTTGCGAGGTGTGGGCCTGCTCGGCGACGATGGGACGGTCGATCAGGAGGTGCTTCGTGGCGTTGCACGGGAGTTGCCGAGCGACCGGGGAAGACTCGGTGAGCCCGTGGAAGGCCCGTGGACCGAGCGCGAGGCAGAGATCCTCGGCCGGTTCTTCGATGGTGGAAGGCTCGTCGAGATACCACACTCCGCCACCAAGCGGAGACTGGTCCTCGAGAAGATCGCATTGGATTTCGAGCCCGGACGGCGGTACAACGAACGCGACGTCAACTTCAGGATCCAACTCGTCCATGCCGACTATGCGGCGGTGCGCCGGTACCTCGTGGATGAGGGTTTCATGGATCGGGCCGAAGGCTCCTACTGGCGCATCGGTGGACGCCTCGACCTTCCTGTGCCACACGCTGCGCCTGAATCCCGGGACGCGGTCGTCGGCACGGCCTTGCATGGTGTCGAGCTTCGGCCCTACACGTGGGAAATGGCCGACGAGCTCGCTGTTGCGGCGAACGATGCCCGAATCCCTCGATTCATGGGGGACGGCTTTCCCCACCCCTACCGTCGGGAGGACGCCGAGGAGTGGATCGAGCTCGCAACGGCGAACGATCCACCGACACACTTTGCGGTCTTCGTCAATGATGCGCTGTCAGGTGGTGTCGGGGGCTTTCCCGGTTCCAAGGAGCACACCGGGGTCGTGGAGATCGGCTGGTGGTTGCACCCCGATTTCTGGAATCGGGGGATCACCACGGCATGCGTCGTCTCGTTGGTCGACCTCCTCTTCGCCGACCACGGCTACATGCGGCTGTGGGCTCCCGTGATGCATCCGAATGTCGCATCGGCCAAGGTGGCGGAGAAGGCGGGTCTGATGCTGGAGGGGCGGGCGCCGTCTGCGTATGTGAAACATGGGGTCCGGTACGACCAGCTCAACTACGGAATCACGCGCGAGCAGTGGCTGGCGACAGATAACCGGGAGGCGACTCGTACCCTTCGAGCGTGGCGACGTTCGACAAACGAGTACTCCTGAGGCCACGGTGGATCCTCGCCATCGTGATCGCGGTGGTTCTCGTTGTCGGCTTCGTACGGCTCGGCATGTGGCAGCTCGACCGACTCGATGAACGGCGAGCGAGCAACAGCCTCATCGAGGAGCGAGGTTCAGCGCCACCGGTGCCGCTCCGCGAACTGACTGCGCTCCACGGAGCCGACCCGGAAGGCCTGATCCACAGGAGGGCAATCGTTGAGGGTCGGTACCGGCAGGATCTCGAGTTCTTCTCGGTCGGCCGCACCTACGGTGACCGCTCAGGCACCCTGGTGGCAACACCGTTCGAGCTTGCCGATGGCACTCTGATGATCGTTGCACGTGGCCTGGTGCCTTCGGACACCCCAGGACCGCCAGCGGATGGCTTCGATCTCCCATCCGGTGCGGTCACGATCACAGGAAGGCTTGACGACGGAGAGGAGCCGCTGCGCATTGGCGAGCCACCACCCGACGGCGGCACGATCACCTCGATCAGTCGAATCGATCTCGACTACATCGACACGTGGATGCCGGGCGACGTCGCTCCCATTTCCCTCCTCCTCGACTCCCAGGATCCGGAGCCGACCGGACCCTCACCCGTCCCGATACCGGACGAGGAGTTGACCGAGGGCAGTCACCTCGGATACGCGATCCAGTGGTTTGCGTTCGCCCTGATCGTCGCCATTGGAGTTGGATATCTCGTGTGGCGTGCCGGGATCGATGTCAGGGACCCAGCCGAGCAGGAGACAGCTCCTCGGCCGTGATGCCGAGGGCTTCGAGGTCGCCGGGAACGGCGCCCTCTACGATCAACCCGGCCGCGAGTCGAGCGATTGCCGGAGACGTCTTGATCCCGTAGCCACCCTGGCCCGCAAGCCAGAAGAACCCGTCAGCGTGATGATCGAAGCCGACAACCGGAATTCGGTCGCGTGTGAACGTGCGAATGCCTGCCCAGCTCGAGGAAACGCTCCGGATCGACAGGCTGGTGGCATCCTCGATCCTCATGATCCCCAGGGCCACGTCCTCCTCGTCGGGTCGTGCATCCGATGGGGGAGTCGGTAGCTCGCTGGCGGCAGAGCCGAGGAGTTGGGTGCCCTCCGGTTTCAGGTACCAGCGCTCGTCGACATCGATCACCATCGGCCATGTTCGGGCATCGAGTCCGGGATCACAAAGGAACGCACTCCGCTTCAACGGTGTGAGGCCGAGGGGAGCGATGCCGGCCATGGTCGCGATCAGGTCGGCCCATGCTCCCGCCGCATTGACGATCACCGATGCGGTGATCACGTCGTCACCTACGAGAAGTGTCCACTCTGAGGACCTGGAGATGGCCGTCACGGCGTGCTCGAGGAGGATCGTGGCACCGTGTGCCATTGCCGTCGTTCGGAATGCCATCTGGATGCCGTGCACGTCGAGGTCCATCGCCCCCGGCTCGAGGATCCCCTCCCTGATCACGGATGTGTCGGCGACGGGGAACCGTTCCGCGACTTCGCCAGCGTCGAGCCGGGCGAGGTCAAGGACCGTGGCGGAGTACAGCTCGAACAACTCGGCGGTCGTGGTGGCCTGATCCGCCGTTCCCACGAATAGGACGCCACGGGGTGACGCGAGTCCTTGCCCGCTGAAGAAGGACCGCGACGCCTTGGTGAGGCGAGGGACGACACCGGGTCCGTAGCACTCCGTGTAGAGCGCAGCGGACCTCCCTGTTGCGTGGTACCCCAGCAGCGGCTCAGCTTCGACGAGGACGACGGATGTGCGCTCCGAGAGGGCCGCGGCGGCCGAGAGCCCGGCGATCCCGCCCCCGATGACGGCGATGTCGAATCTCATCGGAGCGACGGTACAGCCTCGCGGCATCCTCCGTTCCCCTAGGGTTGGCGTAGGAGGCCGTGTGAACGAACGGATCTACTCGACAGACGCGTATGCGGCCACGATGGCAGCGACGATCGTGAAGGCGGACACCGACGACAACAGGGTGCTCCTCGACCGCACGGTCTTCTACCCGGGCGGCGGTGGTCAACCACATGACCTCGGCCACCTGGTGATCGGGGATGATCGCCTCAGGGTGGTCCGCGTCACGAGCGATGCCGACGGCGTGTGGCACTGGATTGAGGGCGCCGTGCCCGGTGTGGGAACCGCGCTGACAGGGGAGCTCGACTGGGAACGCCGGTACGCACTGATGCGCACGCACACGGCGCTGCACGCACTGTGCGGAGTGATCTGGAACCGATTCCACAGCCCGGTCACCGGAGGGAACATGGAACCGGGGGAGGGGAGACTCGACTTCGACATCCCCGACTGGAGCGCTGATGCCCTTCCCGTCATCGAGGCCGAGCTGAACCGTGAGCTCGCACTGCGACGGCGCGTCGACGTGTCGTTCCTGCCCCGGACCGCCGCCGACGAGGATCCCAGCCTCATTCGGACGAAGGTGAACCTGCTTCCTCCATCGATCGATGAGGTGCGGGTCATCGACATAGTGGGACTCGACCGCCAGGCGGATGGTGGGACGCACGTGGCCGAGACGGGCGAGGTCGGGTTGGTGACCATTCCCAAGGCCGAGAACAAGGGTCGGGGATTCAGAAGGATCCGGGTCAGCCTGACCGCGTGATCCCTCAGGAATCGGGCCGGTCGAAGCCGTCGATGTCCTCCCGTCCGACCTCAACCATGACGTGGTCCAGTGGCTTGCGCGTGAGGTCCGGCACGCGACAGCCGTCCGCCGGGTATCCGACGGGGAACAGGATGAACGGTCGCTCGCTCTCCGGCCTGCCGAGCAGGGTCCGCAGGAATGCCATCGGGCTTGGAGTGTGGGTCAGCGTCACGAGACCCATACGGTGGACGGCGTCGATGAACATTCCACATGCGATGCCGACGGACTCCTTGACGTAGTAGTGGTGGAGCCGCTGACCACCTTCGCCGACGCCGTACCGCTGTTCGAACACGACCACGAGCCACGGTGCAACCTCAAGAAACGGCTTCTCCCAGCTGGTTCCGAGTGGTTCCAGGTCCTCCAACCAGTGCTGGGGGAGCCGCCCGCCCTCGTAGTTCAGGCGTTCCTCGGCCTCGGCAGCGTTGCGGACCGCACGCTTGACGTCCGCATCCTGTGTGATCACGAAGGTCCACGGCTGTTTGTGGGCACCGCTGGGTGCCGTCGATGCCGCAGCCACGGCCGCTTCGATCATCTCCCTCGGCACTGGACGGCTCGAGAACTCCCTGACAGAGCGCCGCTGATCCATCTCCGACAGGATCCTCCTGGCGGTCGCGGTCTCCTCTCCCTCGGGGATGTCCAGTGCTCGATGAGGTACGGTCGGATGGGGCACGACCGGACCCTACGTGTGTCGTGTGGTTGATTCAACTGTCCTGGAGGTTCACCGAAGCGATCGGGAGCTGAGTCCGGGTGTGCCGTATCCTCCGACCGGACGAGTGAAGGGGACGACGTGAACTTTGCAGCATGGATCCCGATCCTTGCGGTCGGGATCATCTTCTCGGGCATTGTGCTCGTCCACCTCGCGACCCATGAGGTGCCGTTCATGCCGAAATGGGCGTGGGCGCTGCTGATCCTCGTCACGATGCCGCTCGGCGGGGTCGTCTACCTGCTGATCGTCGTGTTCGGCGCCGGAGTGCGCGAAGACGCCGAGGGCAGGCACACCTAGGCGTCGGATCCTCCGAGAGGTCACCATGAGCATCGAAGTGAACAACGCCGTCTTCCACTATCCGGACGGCACCATTGCCGTCGACGATGTCTCGTTCAAGGTGCCGACGGGGTCGGTCACGGCGCTCGTGGGACCGAACGGCGTCGGCAAGACCACCCTGCTCAACCTGATCGCCGGCGACCTCGAGCTCGCCGAGGGAACCATCCGTAGCGATACGGAGGTGGCGTACATGCGCCAGAACCCCGGCTTCGACGACCCTGCTACCGCCACGGTTCTCGACGCGCTGGCGTTGTCCTTGCCAAAGGAGCTCAAGCCGGTCCATGCGCGCCTTCAGGCCGTCTACGCCGACATCGCCGGTGGCTCCGACGGCGGTGTCGAGCTCGCTGACGTCCTCGACTTGTGGCAGGCGCTCGGCGGGTACACGGCAGAGGCGATGTGGGACCAGGTCACGCGCGCCGTCCTCGATCAGGGACTGTCCGTGGCAGGGCCCCGAAGGCTCACCGAGCTGTCAGGCGGGGAGCGCAAGAGCATCATCCTGCGGTCGTTCCTCGCATCGAGTGTTCCGACGTTGATCCTCGACGAACCCGACAACTTCCTCGACCTCTTCTCGAAGGCATGGCTCGAGCAGTCACTGAAGGACTCCACGAAGACGATCCTGGTCGTCAGCCACGATCGGACTCTCCTGACCAGGTCCGTCGACCGGATGGTGGTGCTCGAGCACAACGGAACGTGGATCCACGGAGGGAGCTACACATCGTTCAGGGAGGAGCGCCGCAAGCGAAATGAGCGGCTCGCCAAGGACCTCGACGCCTGGAAGGCCGAGGAACGCAGGCTGTACCGATACTACAAGCTCATGAAGAACCGTGCCGGTGCGAGCGAGGCACTTGCGTCACGCGCGGACGCTGCCCAGACGAGATGGGAGCGATTCCGCGACGCAGGACCGCCCCAGCTCCCACCACCCGAGCGCGAGATCGTGCCCAAGTTCGTCGGATCCCGAGCAGGCAACGAGGCGATGAGGATCACGAACTTCGAGGTGGACGGCCTCGTACTCCCGTTCTCCCTCACGATCTACAACGGCGACAGGGTGGCCCTCCTGGGGGAGAACGGCGTCGGAAAGTCGACATTCATCCGAGCGATACAGGACCCTGCACACATCGAGCACGGTTCGGTCCGATTCGGTCCGACGGCCCGGGTCGGCTTCTTCAGCCAGGATGTCGACATCCCCAACACGGGGGAGGAGCTCCTCGACATCGTCAAGGTCCGCTTCCCCAACCCCGAGCAGGCGAGGAACGCACTCGGTCGGTACGGCCTTGCGGATCGGATCAGGCACACGCTGGGGGAGTTGTCCGGAGGGCAGAAGGCCCGTGTCCAGCTGCTCCTCCTCGAGAGGGATGATCCGAACGTCCTCCTCCTCGATGAGCCGACCGACAACCTCGACCTCGAGTCCATCCAGGTCATCGAGGAGGTTCTCGCCGACCTCGATGCGACGCAAGTTGCGATCACACACGATGGCTGGTTCACCCGGATCTTCAACAGGTTCATTGTCTTCGACAGGGACGGACTGGTGGCTGAGGTGCCAGAGCGGTTACGAGCACTGCACATCGTGGGTGGACGGGGGTTCTCCCTGATGGACGAACCCGACGTGAAGGTCCTGACGACGATCTGATCGGTGGAGCGGCACGTGGTTTAGGCTCGAGTGGTGCTGTGCTGTTTGGGTGATCTCGTCGAGGACATCGCGGTCCATCGACCCTCTGGCTTGGCTCGTGGTGCCGATACCGACGTCGAGATCGATCGTCGACAGGGCGGCTCCGCCGCGAATGTGGCAATCGCCGCCGCCACCTCGGGCATACCCGTCAGGTTCATTGGCAGCGTGGGTGACGATGCCGTGGGTGCCGCGCTGGGAGCTGAACTCGAGCGAGCCGGTGTCGAGGTCTGTCTTCAGCGCCGGGGACGGACGGGCACGATCATCGTCCTCATCGAACCCGACGGTGACCGCACGATGCTGCGCGATCGAGGTGCGGCTGCGGACCTGGATCGCCTTCCTCCGCCCGGCCTGACGGGTGTGACTTGGCTCCACGTGCCTGCGTATTCGCTCGTCGAGGGTTCCGTTGCCGCCGTGGCGCGCGATGCGCTTCACCAGGCGAGGAATGCATCCATTGCGACGAGCCTCGATGTGTCGTCAACGAGCATCATCGAGGACGCTGGTCCCGATGCCTTCCGACTTACCGTGGGTGACGTCGCCCCGGACGTCGTCTTCTGCAACGAGGCGGAGGCGGACCTCCTCGGCGTCGGGGACCACGGCCTCGGAGGTGCCCGGCTGACCGTCGTCAAACGCGGTCCGGACCCTGCCTTCGCCATCACCGACTCAGGTGAGCGGGTCCTCGCACCTGCCCGGTTCCTGGGAGACGTGACCGACACGACAGGTGCGGGCGACGCGTTCGCCGCAGGCTTCATCGGAGGACGGATGCGGGGCGAGGCGATCACCGCGTGCCTGGAGGCGGGCCATGGACGCGCTGCAGCCCTGATCCAGTCACGGCGACCTTGAGTACTTACACCGTAAGCGCTCAGGTTCCGACAGCCGTCGATCTGGCCCGACGGCGCCCGGCAATTGAACGGCGTCGGTCCCGTGGCTCGTGGACGCGGTCGATATTCGCGTGGTGAGGGAAACCAGCTCGGAAGATCCGGGGTGGGCTGTGGCCGGTGACTCGAGTTCCCGAGAAATCAGCGTCTCTGACGAGCGTCGAGGATCGGTTCCGCCAGCGTTCGGCGGTTGAGGGCCGAGTGCGGTCTGTAGGTTTGTCGCCCGGTATCACCCGATCTCCGATGTCGCTCGATGTGCCCATAATCCATGTTATGTAACATACGCTCCCTTGGGTATAGGAACGGGCTGGGCGTGTGCTTGATACAGCTGGCCGCGCTCCTCCCCGATCGCGTCCTTCCCTCGAGCGATCTTGACGTGCGCGGGACGAGGGACGATCGCCGAGGTGCGCCTTCAGAGAGTTCGACGACGGCTGTCAGTCGTCCTCTTCGCTCATGGCGATCTCGTAGGTCTCCTGGATCGTGGCGTGGGGATGGTGAGGAGGGGCATACAGCGAGTAGAGCTTCAACTCGTCGTCCCCGATGTTGAGGATGTTGTGCCAGGAACCGGCAGGAATGATGATGGCGGAGTCCTTCCTCGCAATCTCCTCGAAACTCAGATCGTGCTCTTCCGGACCCATGACGACTCTTGCCGTCCCCTGCTCGATCCTGAGGAACTGGTCGGTGGCGGGATGAAGCTCCAGCCCAACCTCACCGCCGACCGCGATGCTCATCACGGTCATCTGGAGATGCGATCCGGTCCACTTGGTGGTCCGGTAGTTCTGGTTCTTCAGGGTGAGGGTCTCGATGTCCGTCACGTACGGCTCGGGACCGTGGTCGCTCGCGTCCACGTGGACCTCCTCTTCGGGGCTTCTCGCTCGAACCCTACCCCAAGGGTATCTGCCCGGTCGCCGCGTGGTCGGTCGGGGTCGGCGAGAACGCCACTTGCTGCCTGAATTCGGTGGAGAGATGATGGTGAGGAGGAACACGTCGTCACCGCATCGACCGCTACGAGTGGAGGGTGTCGAGGTGACTGGGAAGCAGATCAGGATCCTCGGTGGGACGGTCGCTTGGGTGTTGCTGGTCGCGCCCATGGTCACGGCGTGCGCTGAACCGTCCGAGACCACCACGTCTCGATCACCTGACGGGACCACAACGACGGCACCACCACCCACGACATCAGACGCGACGGGGGCACCACAGATCGTGGTGTCGCCGGAGTTCATCAACGGTGCCATCCCCGACAGCGGGCTCGTGCTGCTCGTGGGTCTGGTGGATCGTGATCAGGGACCCGTGACCATCACCGCTGAGGCACCGACCGCTGAGGTAGCCGTGGATCCACCGACCGTCAGCGGAACGTCGATCGCCGAGGTGACCGTGGTCCCTGGTCCGGCGGGCAGCGAGACGATCGACGTGACGGTGACTGCGACCTCGGGAGACCAGACCTCCTCCGTGACCAGGGCGGTCGACATCGTGCCATGGGAGGATGATCGGGAGGACCAGGCACGCCAGATCCTCGGGTTGTTCGTCGATTGGCTGGTTGATTCCCATCCAGAATTCGGGATCGCGAGAGAGACGCCGTTCAGCGGCACGCTCACCGCACCGCTCCTGATGGTCGTTTCGCACTACGGCTTCTTCTCGGACGAGTGGGAGGTCGGGGTGTCGTGGCACATCATGATCCCTCCCGATGACTTCGCCGAGATGTACCTGCGGCCGAGGACGGCCATGCAACCGACGCACGCGTTCCGGATCGACTCATGGCAGACGGCCCTCGAGACAGGGACGTACGCGGTGACCGAGGTCGATCCACCGGTCGAGGTCGTCCGGTAGTACCACCATGACGCCAAGACCATGATGCCCCCGGTTGTCAGGGTTGGGCGCCCTCTTCCCCGACGGCCAGCGGGTCGTCGGGAAGTGGCTGGACGACGGGACGGGCCCTGCGCCTCCTGCGAGCGGGGACGAGGTCCCTCATGGCCTCGAGGCTTCCGAAGCACAGGAGGCGGTCGTCCTTCTCGAGGATCCTGCTGCTCTTCGGGTTCGGGATCACCGTGGTGCCGCGGGTCAGGGTGAGTACGGCGATATCGCGGTCGCGGAGGCTCTCCTCGATGGACCTGCCGAGGAGGTCAGCTCCCTCTCGTACCTGCAGTTCTGCGACCCCGTACCCGGTACTGACCGTCAAACGTTGGCGGATGTCGAGTTCGGGGAAAGCGACCTGGCTCGCGATGTAGTCGATCATCGCACCCGCAACGTCGAGACCTGTGGACGTCTCGATGCCTTCGAGCCCGGGTGAACTGTTCACCTCCATCACGAGCGGTCCGACATCGCTCTCGAGCATGTCTACGCCAGCGAGCCGCAACCCCATGATCTGGGCCGATTGCACGGCGACCCGTTGGTACTCCTTCGAGAGCTCGACGAGCTCGGAGGTGCCGCCCCGATGGAGGTTCGATCGGAACTCGCTCCCGGATGCAGTCCTGCGCATCGCGGCGACGACGCGATCGCCGACGACGAGGGCCCGGATGTCTCGTCCCTTGCTCTCCTTGATGAATCTCTGGATGAGGACATTCTCGCGTTTCGAGTGCAGTGTTTCGATCACCGCCTCCGCCACGGTCGTGTCGGGTGCGAGGATCACCCCGATCCCCTGGGTCCCCTCGAGGAGCTTGATGACCACCGGAGCGCCACCGACGCGCTCGATCGCGGGGAGAACGTCGGCTCGGTCGCGCACGAAGGTGGTGGCAGGGATCCCGATGTCGTGACGGGACAGGATCTGGATGGCTCTCAGCTTGTCGCGAGAGTTTGCGATTCCTGCAGCGGTGTTCGGCGTGTACACGTCCATCTGCTCGAACTGGCGGACAACCGCGAGTCCGAAGAACGTGATCGATGCCCCGATGCGCGGGAGGATTGCGTCGTAATCAGGGAGCGGCTTGCCCCGGT
Source organism: Acidimicrobiia bacterium (assembly GCA_035461905.1). Taxonomy (GTDB): domain Bacteria; phylum Actinomycetota; class Acidimicrobiia; order Spongiisociales; family UBA5794; genus SZUA-442. Next base: position 14,116 of record DATHUV010000085.1, read on the forward strand.
ACTGGAGATCCGGTTCGTCGCCTGAGAGGTCGATTGCGAACCGAAGCGTATTGAGTACGCGGATCTCATGCCCTCGCTCGGTACCGGCTGCGACGAGCCTCTTGGTGCTGTACGCACCTGGTGCGCGGGACAGGATGGCGAGCTTCATGATGCCTCTTCCTCGGCTCGTCCGGATGGGATGCGCCCGGTGACGTAGGATCTCGACGGGTCGATCAGAAAGCGGCGCGAAACGGCGGACCGCCCCAGGAGCATGCGAAAGCCCATCTCGTCGCGGCGCGTGAGTGTCAACTCGATCGGAAACGCCACTTCACCGAGTATCGCGTCCGCCCGGATCACGGGGCGTCGCTCGATCTTCCCGTTCGACGATCTGACCTTGCGGAACCCGATGATGTCCGTCGTGACACTGACGCTGTCACGGATCGACCGCTGATGCGGGTGCATCACGAACGTGGCGATTTGGGATCCGGGGTCACCTTGGATCCGGAGCCGAAACGCATGCAGCGCGGACGTTTGCGCTCCTGTGTCGACCTTGACCTTGATCGGCGTCTCGCACAGGTCGGGTAGTCGAATCCACTCCCGCCACCCGATCGTCGTCTTCGCCAAGGCCTTCTTCTTCACCGTACGACGATAGGCACACGTGTGCCGCCATTCCGCGACGTGGCGCTCTCACGTGCCATCATCATGACCATGGTTGATGGCCCACCAGGCTCGATGCGTCACGTTGCCTTCCTCCGTGCGATCAACACGGGGAATCGTCGGCTCAAGATGGCCGATCTGCGTCGAGCGTTCGACGATGCAGGGTTCGGCCCCGTTGCCACGCACTTGGCGACGGGCAACGTCATCTTTCCCCCGGGCCCAGGACCGAACCGTGGGGAACTCGAAGGCGTCATCAGGGACTCGTTCGGCTTCATGGCCGAAGTGTTCCTCCGTGACGAGGATCATGTTCGGACGATCGTGGATCGGTCACCCTGGCCTCCCTGGTTCCTCGTAGAGGTCTCGTTCCTCGAACGTGAGCCCGATCGCGCCACGGCCCGCGAGTTGGAAGCGACGATTCGCAAACCCGAGGCCCTGATCGTCGACAGGACCGAGGTGTTCTTCCGTCGCGAGGGAAAGGGCATCGAAACCGTCCACAAGGAGGCGACGACGGAGAGGATCCTCGGCATGCGGACCACACGACGGGGACTGTCGACCATCACCGGCATCGTGGAGAGGTATCTGGAGACTTGAGAACCGTGCTACGTGGCGCTGGCGCGTGAAGCCCGGCAGGTGATCAGAGCAGATCAGATCAGCCAGAGTTCCTCCTGGCGACCGTCGAGCCATGTGCACGAATCACCGTCGAACCACGCGTCCTGTTCGAGCATGAACCGCGTCGGTGCGCTCCCCCACTCAGGGACCTGCGACTCCCCCATCAACTCGATGGAGTGGGCCGTATTGGCATACAAGGGGTGGGATCCTGCGCCTGGGACCCCTTCCTGGTGGTCCCACAGGCCTATCGTCGTCCCCGCTCCGTGTCCGTGGAGTCCGATACCGTGGGTGTAGATCGTGGGTTTGAGGCCCTGCGAGCGAGCCCGTGCGAGGGCGGTTCGGAGGATTTCGTCGCCTGTCCTGCCCTCCACGAAGGCGTCGAGGAGGATGTCCTGGATCAGGTTGGCACGCTCGAGGCCCTTGGTGAGACCCGCTGGAGGACCATCCTCTCCGTCGTGCAGGACGTATGCGTGCTCCTGCTGATCGGTGCACAGGCCGCGATGGACGATCCCGAAGTCGACATGCACGAGATCACCCTGTCGGATGACGCCATCGTTCGGGCCTGTGCGCTGGATCTCGACCGTTGGATGGAACCAGGATCCGAGGCCGGCGTCGTGGACCGTCTGGCGGTACCACCATGCGAGGTCCGTCGTCGAGGTTGCTCCCGGCGTCACGGCCTCTGTGCTGAGGCCCCGTCGGAGGATGCCGTGCGCGATGCGCGTGGCCTCTGCGAAGGTGTCTCGCTCCTCGGGAAGGCGTGTCTCGAGCCATCGAACGCCGAGGTGGCCTGCTGACACGACCCTGCTCGAGAAGTCGGGTGGCAGGGCATCGATCAGGTGGTCGTACTCGGACTTCGTGAGGCCGTCGGCGTGCGCCTGGACCGGGGATACCCCGACACCGACCGAAGCCGGGTCGAGATCACTCAGGAGCTCGGCGAGGCAGGCCCACTGATCCGGGTTTGCGTCGGGGTCCCAGACACCACGAAACAGTTCTCCTACGGGGTATCTGGCGACCGCGAACCGGTCGGTCCGCGTGAGTACGAGGATCGTCCGTCGCCGCGCGGACAACCATTCTGCGGGCAGCATCGTCGCCAGAACCGGGTCCTCCGCGTACTCGCGCCCGATGAGGAGCCAGCAGTCGATCCCGCTCTCGTCGAGGAGTGCGGGAACCAGCGTGTCGAGTCGCCGGCGAAGGAGGGCGTCGTGTTGGGCGGCTTCCCGGCGCAGGTCGCTCACCCTCGAGGTCGTCCCCACCTGTCCCGTTCGTCATCCATCCTGGCGAGCTCGGACTTGCCGGGTATCACGATGGCGGGGTCCGTGCTGAAGTCGAGGACGGGGTTCCGATCCACGTAGTCCACGGAGTTCAGGATCACCTTGATCGCGTTCAGACGTGCAGCGGACTTCGTATTGGACCTGATGATGGTCCAGGGCGCGCTGCCGGTCGAGGTGCGCTCGAGCATCCGATGCTTCATCTCTGTGAAGTCGTCCCAGAACTCTTGGGCCTGGACGTCGATCTCGCTCAGCTTCCACTGGCGAAGAGGATCATTGCGGCGTCGGTCGAAGCGCTGGGCCTGTGTCGCCTTGTCGACGCTGAAGTACAGCTTCACGAGAACGGTGCCCTGGCGGACGATGTCCTTCTCGAAACCGACGACTCCCCGAAGGAAGTCCCGATACTCCTTCTTCGTGCAGAAGCCGAAGATCGGCTCGACCATCGCGCGGTTGTACCACGAGCGATCGAACAGCACCATCTCCCCGCCGGATGGGAAATGCTGCACGTATCGCTGGAAATACCACTGTGTGAGCTGGTCCTCGTTCGGTTTGCCGAGGGCGACGACCCGGTACCGCTTCTCGTTCATGTATCGGGTGATGCGGCGGATGGTTCCGCCCTTGCCCGACGCATCCCTGCCTTCGAAGACCACGATCATGGGGAGCTTCTCGGCCTCGAGGTGGCGTTGCAGCTTCAGCAGCTCGATCTGGTACGGCTTGAGCGGGCTCTCCTCGGTGAGCTTGTCCTCGAGCTTGTCGCGTTCGTCCTGGAGGTCGCGCACACGAGACTGCAGCTCCTCGAGCTGCTTCTCGAGCTCATGTTCGTCGTAGTCGCTCACCGGGCGCTCCCCTCTCGGCGCCGATGCTACCAGCGGGCCGAACATGGTCGTGGTGTCGCCACGCGGGAAGTCCCCGGTGTCGCCCCAACTACGACACTCGGGGACTCCCGTGTGGTTCGACGCCTGGAGGAGCGTCACGCGGTCTCAATTCCTTGGACTGCTACCGAATACCTTAGTTGGCGACTATGGATATCGCAATTCCGATGCGATCCAGCATTGCCCCACGCGATGTGACAACCTTGCACCATGGTGAATCGCCGCCTCCTTCGATGGTCGGACATGAGCCCGTTGCTCGCTCGCCCCGAGCGGTCGGGGACGCGCAGGAGTCGTCGCATGAGTCGCGCCGCCAGTATCGAGGACCTTCGTCGGCTCGCACGCAGACGCGCTCCGCGCGCGGTGTTCGACTACGTCGACGGTGGCGCTGACGATGAGGTCACACTCCGCCGCTCACGGACCCTGTTCCGGGACCTCGAGTTCCAGCCCAAGGTCCTCCAGGACGTGTCCCACATCGACACATCGGGCTCGTTCCTGGGCGTGCCGTCCGAGTATCCCTTCGGGTTCGCCCCGACCGGGTTCACACGGATGATGCACCACGAGGGTGAGCCGGCCGTGGCGCGCGTCGCGAAAAGCATCGGGATCCCCTACGCGCTCGCGACCATGGGAACGACGTCGCCCGAAGTCCTTGCTCGAGCCGCTCCCGGTGCGGATCTCTGGTTCCAGCTCTATGTCTGGCGGGATCGCGCCACCTCATTGGACCTCGTCGAAAGGGCACGCCACGCGGGGTTCAGGGCCCTGGTGCTCACCGTGGACCTGCCCGTGGGCGGAAATCGTCGGCGGGACGTCCGCAACGGGCTCTCGGTTCCCCCGAACGTGTCGACGAGTACGATCCTCGATGCGGCACTCCACCCCCGATGGTGGTTCGACCTCCTCACCACGCCTCCGCTTCGCTTCGCGACACTGGCATCGACCGACGGGACGATTGCAGACTCGGCCGATCGCCTCTTCGATCCGTCGCTCACGGTAGAGGCGCTTGACTGGCTCAGGGAGCAATGGGACGGCCCCATCATCGTCAAGGGCATCCAGACGACCGCCGATGCCCTCCGGGTTGTCGACGCGGGCGCAGACGCCGTCGTGCTGTCGAATCATGGTGGCAGGCAGCTCGATCGCTCCCCCGCTCCCCTGATGCTCGTGGGTGCAACGAAGGAGGCACTCGGAACCAGCGCGGAGGTCTACCTCGATGGAGGCGTCATGAACGGTGCGGACATCGTTGCGGCGATCGCCCTCGGTGCCGACGGGGTGCTCGTGGGACGGGCATACCTCTACGGGCTGATGGCGGGAGGCGAGGACGGCGTGCGGCGTGTTGCGGACCTCCTCACCGCCGACATCGTGCGAACGATGGCCCTGCTCGGTGTGGGGAGAGTCGCCGACCTCGAACCCGAGATGGTGAGGCTCCCGTGAAAGGCGCCGTGTTCACGGAGTTCGGAGGACCAGTCGAGGTCACCGATGTTCCCGATCCGCATCCGCCGCCGGGGGGCATCGTGGTCGAGGTACGTGCCAACGGGGTCTGTCGAAGTGACTGGCACGCGTGGATCGGGCACGACTCCTCGGTGCCCCTCCCCCACGTTCCCGGACATGAGATGGCGGGCGTCGTCGTCGCCGTCGACAGCGCCGTTCGGTCGGTCGCGCTCGGCGATCGCATCACCGTCCCGTTCGTTCTCGGTTGCGGTGCCTGCGCGATGTGCGCCGATGGGAACCAGCACCTGTGTGACGCCCAGTGGCAACCGGGCTTCTCGGGATGGGGATCCTTTGCGCAGTACGTCGCGCTCCCCTATGCGGATGTGAACGCGGTCCATCTCCCTGCTGCGATGGACTTCGTGACGGCGGCTGGCCTCGGGTGCAGGTTCGCAACCGCGTTCCGGGCTGTCGTGGATCAGGGTTCGGTGCGCGAGGGTGAAGCGATCGCCGTGTGGGGCTGTGGGGGCGTCGGCTTGTCCTGCGTGATGATCGCAGCGGCCCTCGGCGCGAGCGTGTACGCCGTTGATGTGAACCCAGCTGCGTTGGACCTCGCACGGCGATTCGGTGCGACGGAGGTGTTCGATGCCTCTGACGGATCGGACGCTTCGGCGGCGATCAGGGACGCAACGGGCGGCGGGGTGAGGGTCTCCATCGACGCCCTCGGTTCGACCCAGACATCGGTGGCTTCGATCCGCAGCCTCGCAAAGCGCGGTCGCCACATCCAGGTCGGCCTCATGATCGGCGACGACGCCCGTCCCGTGATCCCGATGTGGCGCCTGCACGCCAACGAGATCGAACTCCACGGAAGCCACGGAATGCAGGCATGGCGGTACCCCTCGATGCTCGACATGATCGTGTCGGGGGATCTGGATCCCGGCGCGCTCGTGACGGGTACCGTGACACTGGGTGAGGGAGCTCGTCATCTCACGGCCATGGCTGACTTCCCCGGCAGCGGCTTCGTGGTGATCGACGACTTCACGACGTGAGGGCGGGACGGATCGACGTTCCGGTGGAGGTGAGCCGCCACCGGAGGAAGGTGAACTGATGGGAACGATCGGGTTCGTCGGGCTCGGAATCATGGGATCGGCCATGGCGACGAATCTCGTCAAGGCAGGCCACGAGGTCATCTGCTGGAACCGGACGCCGGGCCCGCTGGATCGACTCATCGAGGCTGGCGCCTCCCGTGCCGGAGCGCCGAGCGAGGTGGCGGGGCGTGCGGAGATCGTCATGATCTGCGTGTCGGACACCCCCGATGTCGAGGCAGTCGTGTTCGGAGCCGAAGGGATCGCCGGGGGCGTCTCGGAAGGATCACTTGTCGTCGACCACTCGACGATCTCACCGGCGGCCACCAAGGAATTCGCCGACCGCATCGCCTCGCACGGAGCGCACTGGCTCGATGCGCCGATCTCGGGTGGCAGCGAGGGCGCCAGGCTGGGGACGCTCTCGATCATGGTGGGTGGGGATGCCGCGCAGCTCGAACGTGCCCTGCCCTACCTCGAGGTCATCGGCACAACCGTGACCCATGTCGGTCCGCAGGGAGCTGGCCAGCTCGTGAAGGCGGTCAACCAGGTACTCGTCGTCGTGAACCAGCTCGCCGTGTCCGAGGCACTCCTGCTTGCACAGGCCGGAGGTCTCGACCTCGCCTCGACGCTCGACGCCGTCAAGGGCGGAGCTGCCGGGTCCTGGATGCTCGCAAACCGCGGCCCGCAGATGATCGTCCGCAACTGGGACCCCGGCTTCACCATCGATCTGCAGCAGAAGGACCTCCGAATCGTCCTCGATGCCGCGGACGAGCTCGGAGTGCCACTCCCCGGCACGTCGTTGGTCTTCCAGCTCTACCGAGCCCTTCAGCAACGAGGTCTCGGCTCGGATGGGAATCATGCACTCGTGAAAGCGCTCGAACAGCTCTCGGGCATCGAGCTCGCCGGCGATGGCTGAGGACTCGGACGCGGTCGGTGTGGGGCCCCATCCCCGACCGTGGCCTGACGACGACCGCCTCGATCCCGACCTCCTGGAGCATGGCGATCGCCGGAACGTGCTCGACCGGTACCGATACTGGTCGAGGGAGGCGATCGTCGCCGACCTCGATGCGCACCGCCATCCGTTCCATGTCGTGATCGAGAATTGGCAGCACGACTTCAACATCGGGACCATCGTGCGCAACGCGAACGCATTCGGCGCCCACACCGTCCACATCATCGGACGACGCCGCTGGAACCGTCGGGGCGCAATGGTGACCGATCGGTATCAACACATCGATCACCACCCGACGGTCCAGGACTTCGTTGGATGGTCAAGAGCTTCGGGCATTCCCCTCGTCGGCATCGACATCACGGACCGGTCGCGTCCCATCGAGCACACGGATCTGCCCGCGCGATGCGCGCTCGTCTTCGGACAGGAGGGTCCCGGCCTGAGCGCGGAGATGGTCGAGGCGTGCAGCGAGGTGTATGAGATCTCCCAGTACGGCTCCACCCGATCGATCAACGTCGGGGTGGCCTCCGGGATCGCGATGTACGCATGGTGCCTCCAACACGGACCGAGGGCGTGAGCCTCGAGCGAAGAGGACGCAAACCTCGGGCTATTTCGGTGGCATCCTCAATGCACCGTCCATGCGGATCGTCTCGCCGTTCATGTACCCGTTGTCGATGAGGGACATGGCGAGGGCCGCATAGTCCTCGGGTGTCCCGAGCCGTTTCGGGAACGGGACGCCCGCAGCGAGCGTCGCGCGTATGTCCTCGTCCAACGAGCCAAGCAACGGTGTGTCGATGATTCCGGGAGCGATCGTGTTCACGCGAACGCCGATGCTCGCGAGGTCCCTTGCCATCGGAAGGGTCATTCCCACCACGCCTCCCTTGGACGCGGCGTAGGCGGTCTGTCCGATCTGGCCATCGAACGCCGCCACGGAGGCGGTGTTGATGATGACACCGCGCTCGCCGTCGGCGAGGGGCTCGGTCGTCGCCATGGAGGCTGCCGCGATGCTCGACACGTTGTAGGTGCCGATGAGGTTCACGCGTACGACGGTCGTGAACGCGCCGAGGTCAGCCGGCCGGCCGTTGCGGTCAACCGTCTTCTGACCGATTGCGATTCCCGCGCAGTTGACGGCGACGCGAAGAGGCCCGGTTTCGGCGGCGGCACGCACGGCGAATTCCACGGCCTCGGCATCGGTCACGTCGGCGTTGACATAGCTCGCCCCCGGCAGCGAACCGGCGAGTGCCGTACCGGCGTCATCGTTGAGATCGACGATGGTCACGTACGCACCCCGTTCGGCAAGGGCTCGGGTGGTGGCGGCACCGAGGCCCGATGCACCGCCCGTCACGATCGCCGACACGAGAGCGACATCCATGACGCGATCCTACCTCGCTCGACCCCTCCACCGACGTCGGCGGAAGCTATCGTCAATGGCATGGACACTGCCCGCATCGACGCCGACATGGCCGTGCTCGACGCCAACAAGAAGACTTGGGCGACGCTGCCGATCTCCCGCAAGATCCGCTACCTCGACTCGATCAAGGCCCACACCGTGAGGGTTGCGAGGGAGTGGGTGGTCGATGCGGTCCACGCCAAGGGCGTCTCCATCGATGCCCCCATTGCCGGCGAGGAGTGGACGGGAGGCCCGTACTCGGTGCTGTCCATCATCCAGGACCTCCGAAGCACCCTGGTGAGGCTCGACAACGGGGAATCGGTCCTCGACGGTTACGAGGTCAGGGAGCTTCCCTCGGGTCAGGTCACGGTGGATGTCTTTCCCCGAACGAGTCATGACAGGCTCCTCTTCTCAGGGATCTCTGCGGAAGTGCGGATGCAACCCGATGTGACGCTGGACAATCTCGATGCCACGGTCGCCACGTTCTACCGCGAGGCGGATCCCTCCGGCGCGGTCGGCGTCGTCCTCGCGGCGGGCAACATCGCATCGATCGCCGTCCTCGACGTCGTGCACGCCATGTTCAACGAGGGCAAGGTCGCGGTGCTGAAGATGAACCCGGTGAACGACTACCTCGGGTCACACTTCGAGGAGATCCTCGCGGACCTCATCGCGGATGGTTTCGTGCGCCTTGCGTATGGCGGTGCAGATGTGGGGTCGTACCTGACGTCGCATCCGCTGGCGGAGACGATCCACATCACGGGTAGTGCGTCGACCTACGAGGCAATCGTGTTCGGAACCGGGGATGAGGGCCGTCGTAACAAGGAGCAGAAGACCGTAGTCAACCCCCGTCCCGTCGGTGCGGAGCTCGGCGGCGTCGGTCCGGTCATCGTGGTTCCCGGAAAGTGGACCAAGCGCGACATCCGATTCCAGGCTGAGCACATCGTCAGCATGAAGATGCACAACGCGGGATTCAACTGCGTGGCCGCCCAGGTGCTGGTCCTTCCCGAGGGGTGGGACCACAAGGGCGCGCTCATCGACGAGATCAGGGCCGTGCTCGCCGAGATCGACGACCGTCCTCCGTACTATCCCGGCGCGGAGGACCGATGCGAGCGCGTTGCGAGCGTCTCACGTCACGTCGAGGTCTTCGGCGACACGCACGATCGATTCCTGCTCCTCGAGATCGATCCGGAGGACACGGAACACCCGGCCTTCCGCTCGGAGGTGTTCGGCCCGGCCCTCGCCGTCACGACGCTTCCGTGCCCCGACGTCCCGTCCTACCTCATCAAAGCCGCCAGGTTCGCAAATGGAACCCTCGAGGGGACGCTCGGCGCCGTGATCCTGATCGATCCGAGAACCAGGCGCAGGTATGACGCGGCCCTCGAGCGCGCCTTGGACGATCTCGAGTACGGCACGATCGCCGTCAACGCATGGACCGGCGCCGCGTACTTCCTCTCGGCGGTCGCCTGGGGTGCGTATCCGGGCCATACACCTGACGACATCGGGAGCGGTGTCGGCTTCGTCCACAACGTCCTCATGTTCGACCGGCCGCAGAAGTCGATCGTCAGGGCTCCCTTCGCCCCGTCCCATCGAGGATTCCTCCGTGGGGAGTTCCACCTCGGTCCCAAGATGGTCTACTTCGTCACCAACAAGCAGGCGCACAACATCGGATTCCAGCTCATCGCGTACTCCGATGAGGAGAGCATGGCTTCGATCGCCAAGGTCGCCTCAGCGGCGATTCGGGGCTGACCGCTCGATTCCGAGGTCCGAAAGGGCATCGACGACGTCCGCGACGGGTAAGCCCATGACGTTTGATCGGGATCCTCCAACGGAGTCGATCAGCCATCCGTCATCGCCCTGGATCGCGTATGCGCCGGCCTTGTCGAGGGGGTCGGTGTCGCGGATGTATCCACGAAGTTCGTCGGGTGTCCTTTGGGTGAACGTCACCACCGACTCCGCCACACCGAAACGGGTCTCCTGATCCCTGATCACCGTCCAACCCGTCAGTACGTGGTGGGATCTCCCACTCAGCGCGACGAGCATCTCGAGGGCGTGTGCCTCGTCGTTCGGCTTCCCGAGCACCACACCGTCGAGCACCACGGCCGTGTCGGCCGCGACGACGACAGAATCAGCTGCGGTTCGCACGGCCGCCGCCTTCTCCTCGCTGAGCCTGAGCACGTACACCGCCGGCTCCTCCCCAGGCAGTGGCGTCTCATCGACGTTGGGGATGGCGATCTCGAACGTGTACCCGGCAACCGAAAGGAGGAGCGCACGGCGTGCCGAGCCGGATGCGAGGATGAGCGACATCAGAACAGGGTCAGGTCGTCTGAGCGGACGTCACAGCCGGGGATCCCCGACCACGGAAGACCTGCCATCCACGCCCAGGATCGCCTGTGCGCGGTCGACGGGCCCACGGCGTGGAGCGCAGCGCGGTGCCGGGGGCACGGATACCCCTTGTTCGCATCGAACGCGTACCACGGGTAGTCCGCAGCTGCCGACCGCATGATCCGGTCACGTGTCACCTTCGCCAAGATCGATGCTGCGGCGATGCTCAGCGATCGCGAATCGCCTCGCACGATCGTCGTCGTCCGTGAGCCTCCGACGAAGTCCCACGAGCCATCGACCAGCACATGGTCCGGCGTGATCCCGATTCCATCGAGAGCACGCCTCGTTGCGAGGCGCTGTGCCTCCGACATGCCGAGTTCGTCACATTCGGCAGCCGATGCGTGACCGACGCTCCAGGCATCGGCCCATTCGACGATCCTGTCAAACATTGCTTCGCGCTCACGAGGTGTCAAGGCCTTCGAGTCACGGACCTTGTAGATCCGTGCTTCGCGTGGGATGACGACTGCGCCGACGGTGAGCGGGCCTGCCCATGCACCCCGCCCGACCTCGTCGACACCGGCGACGATCGAGGCACCGGTATCCCAGAGGTCCCGTTCGAAACGGGTGCCCGGGGATCGGGTGCGCAGGGACGGGCGAAGCTTCGGAACGGTGTGGGGCACGGGCGCAGGGTACTCGTCCGAGCGCCGTCGACGGGTCTCAGTTCGTCGACGGATCGTCGGGGAACGTCGCGTGGTAGGCGATCGGAGCTGGTGCGGACGCCAGGACACGGGCCCAGACCGTGCTCACGTCTTGACTGAAGACGACATCGAGGTCGAGGGGAAGGACCCACCAGGAGTCCTCCGCGAGCTCGAATTCGAGCTGTCCTGCCGACCAGCCGGAGTACCCCGCGAACACCCGCACGTGATCTGCGTCGGTCACCGGCTCTGAGGTGTCGAGGATGCCGACGTCGCCATCGGGTGAGGAGATGAGAAAGGGGCCCGACGGCGAACGGCCCACGATCACCGCCGTGTCGGTCGCCACAGGCCCGCCGATGAACACGACGGCGGGAGGATGGATTCGTACGTCGAAACCCGGAAGCACCTCGTCGACGGGGATGTCGGTTGGCAGGTTTGCGACGACACCCACGGCTCCGTTCTCGTCGTGCTCGAGCATCACCACCACCGAGCGCTCGAACGGTGCGCCCAGGATCAGCGGAGTCGCGACCAGGACCTTTCCGGCGGTCGAGTCCATCACACTTCGCCGTACTCGATCCGCATCCCGTCGAACGAGACCTCGAACCCCGCAGCCTCCGCCTCGGTTCGGATGGATGACCCGATCAAGCCGAGTTGGTTCGTGTGGTTGAGGTGGGTCAGCACGATGCGACGCCCCTCAGCGAGGCTGGCGAAGCGCTCGATGGTGTCTGTCACGATGGGGTGCGGAATGTCGTTGATCGACCGGCCCGGCACCTCGCCAGGGTCGGCGAACGTCGCATCGAGGAGGCTGACGGGATGGGCACCGATCACATCGACCGCTTCCGGCCATCGATCCCACCCGTCGATGTCGGGCACATACAGCACCCATGGCCTGCCCTCGACGTGGATCGAGTAGGCAACGGTCGTCGAGAAGTCCGCACGATGGGGTACGGAAATGGCCTGCACCGTGATCGGACCATATTCAACGTCCGAGTCGTCGGTTGAGTGCCCGACGAGATGCTCTGAGCGCAGCAGCGTCGCCCACGGCTCGTTCGCGTCGAGGAATTCCAGGACGCTCGCCGGGGCGTGAAGCGGCGTCATGTCTGTCGCCGCTGCCTCCTTGCCGAAGTGCATCAGGCCGCCGTAGTGGCCCATGTGGGCATGCGTGATGAACACGGCGTCGACAGGTGCCCGGGCGTCGCGGGAATCGAGGAGGTCCTCGAGCGCTCGGAACTGCTGCCGGAGGTCCGGCGTGGCGTCGAACAGCAGAACGCGGGTGCGGTCGATCGCGATCGCAATGCTCGACGCCGTCCGTTCCCCCGCAGCGGCACGATGGCTACCGAACTGGGGCGCGCCGCCGTCCTGACCGGATCCGAGCACGACGAGAGAGATGTCCACGCCGCTATTGTCGCGCGCACGGCGGACGAAGGAGGATCCGGTGCGGCTGGTGAGCGACACGATCTCCGACGGGGGCACGATGCCACGGCGAGGGGCCCTCGCCGTACCCGCGGATCCCGGTCCCGTCGCCCTCAGCGACAACCGAAACCCGCATCTGGCCTGGTCGGAGGTACCTCCCGGAACGGAGTCGTTCGTGGTGACGTGCATCGACCACGACTGTCCGAGCGCACCCGATGATGTGAACCAGGTCGACAGGGAGGTGCCTTCGGATCTCCCGAGGGTGCCGTTCATACACTGGTTGCTCGCCGACATCCCCTCCGACGTCCGCGAGATCTTCGAGGGCGCGCACTCGGACTGCGTCACTGCCGGTGGCAAGGCTGCCCATGCCTCGCCCATCGGGGTGCACGGCCTCAACGACTACACAGCGTGGTTTGAAGGGGATCCCGAGATGGGTGGGGAGTGGCACGGCTACGACGGTCCCGCGCCACCGTGGAACGACTCGATCCCCCACCGCTATGAGTTCAGCGTGAGAGCGCTCGACACCCCGAGCCTCGGGCTCGACCCTGGCTTCGCACACGAGGAGTTGCTCGCAGCGATGGACGGCCACGTCCTCGACTCTGCATCGATCACGGTGACCTATGCCTCGAACCCGAGGTTGCACGAGGGCTGACGCTCGCGGGCGCACCCAACCGCCTGCCGACGGTCCTCAGAACAGCTTGGCCTGGATCCAGTCGAGGACGTCCCCCAGGACCTGGCCCGCCTCGGGTTCGTTGTGCATCTCGTGGCGCATACCCGGATACAACTTCCGCACGACGGACGAGGATGTCGCGAGGCCGGCCGATGCAGCCGGTTGGACGAGTTCGTCGTCCGCCCCGTGGACCACGAGGGTCGGAACGAGGATGTCCCCGAGGCGCGACGACAGGCGGTCCTGTTCGCCGTAGACGACCCTGGCGAAGCGGGTCGTGGCCCGTGTCTCGACGAGTGGGTCGGCGAAGTACGCCTCGCCGACGGCAGCGTCGCGTGACAGCTGATCGCCTTTGACCATGGTCGGGATCCGGGTCGTGGGCGCCAGCCTGCCGAGGGCGGAGAGTGGGCCCTTCAGGACACCGTCGATGCCTCGTGTCGCGACCATGGCCGGTGCCGAGAGCACGGCGAGGTTCGGCACGGGCTCGCAACCCTCGATCAGGTACCCTGCGCATTGCAGACCGCCGAGAGAATGCCCGTAGAGGACCCAGGGCCTCCCTGTCGATGCGGCAGTGGCCGAGGCAACCGCGGCGATGTCCCGGTAGAACTCTGCGAACTCCTTCAGATCGACGCGATCACCACCGCTCGCACCGTGACCCCTGAGGTCGTAGCTGTAGACGTTGGCCCCGGCTGCGTTGAACTGGGCAGCGAGTGCATCCCAGCGCCCGCAATGCTCGCCGAGGCCGTGCACGAGGAGCGTGTCGAAGCGTGGAGCGTCGACGGTCCACGCGCGGGTGAGCAGTTCGACCCCGTCCGATGAGGTGTGGCTACCAGTTGTCGACGTCATGCTGTCTCCCCTTCCGCCGCGGCCATGGCCGCTACGACGATTCCCGCATTGTTCCGCAACTCGGCTGGCACCACCTCGGCGCGCGTGTCGAGGTGGTGCGCGATCTCCTCGAAGCGCTTGGAGATGCCGCCACCGAAGACGATCGTCTTCGGAGAGAGGATGAGATCGATGTACC
>DATHUV010000086.1:0-3473 GCA_035461905.1 Acidimicrobiia bacterium
ATCAGCGCGGTGAGGAACGTAACGAGCAGGAGCGTGACGACCAGCCGAAACGTCCGTCGCAGGATCGGGCCACCGCGGTACCGCAGCGCCCGGCGCTTCGGAAGCTCCATTGATTGGGGCTCGACCGATTGCGCCTCTGTCACCATGCGGGTTTTTCTCCTATACGTAGAGTCATCGCGCTATGTCGCAAAGACTACACGGATCCTCGGGCAGGCTCCTACGGGTTCGCATCTCCGACGTCGGGCACCACGTTACCGCGTGGGGGTGGATCCGCACAGGGTGGTCGGAGTCCTCGCAGGCGGTCCGGTGCGGCGGTCGGCGAAATGGGTTTCTAGCATGAGAGAAGTCGACGATGGAGGGGGATACGTGACGAGGGTGCTGCTGACCGGAGCCGCTGGGGCGATCGGCGGTGTCCTGTCTGGAGGTCTCGATCTGGACGACGGTCATCTCCGGCTCTTCGATCGTGTCGAGCCGAGTCGGTCCCGCGGGGATCATGTCGTCGTTGCGGACATCACCGACTACGGGGCCATCGTCGCCGCATGCGAGGGTGTCGACTGTGTCATCCACCTGGCGGGCATACCGCACGAGGCGAGGTTCCCCGAGCTGATGGAGAACAACGTCCTCGGCACGTTCAACGTCTTCGAGGCCGCACGTGAGCAGGGTGTTCGACGGGTCGTGTACGCGAGCACGAACCACGTCGTCGGGTTCCACCCCGCCGACGAGATACTGGACGGGCACGTCGACCTCCGCCCCGATACGCTGTACGGCGTCTCCAAGGTGTTCGGTGAGGCCCTTGGGCGGCTCTATCACGACAAGCACGGCCTGGAGGTCATCTGCCTCCGTATCGGGAGTTTCCGTGAGAGGCCGGCGGCACACCGCGAGCTCAGCACATGGCTCAGCCACGGCGATGCGATCCGGTTGTTCCAGCGCTGCATAGCTGCACCGCGCATTGGATTCGTCGTCGCATACGGAGTGTCGGCGAACAGCCGGGTGCGTTGGCGCGACGACGCGAGGGACGTCCTTGGATTCGTGCCGCTCGATGACGCCGAGCGGTTCGCTGATGACGTTGGATTGCCGGGTGCTGGTGACGAGTTCCACGGTGGTGCCTATACGACCCGTGAACACGTCGGTGGCTTCTGAAGATCGGGCACGATGTACGCCCAGCCGGCTGTCGCGAGGCTCACCATCCGGCTGGCGGGCGGTAGCTCCCGAACACGGGTCTGAGCTCCTCGACGATCTCACCGACCGTCGCGCCCGCCTTGACCAGGTCAATTGTGACCGGGAGCAGGTTCGTGTCGCCGTGTGCAGCTGCCTCGCGCAATCGAGCGTTCAGACGCTCAAGTTCTGCACCGTTCCTGCGGGACCTGACGGCGTGCAACCGCGCGATCTGGCGCTGCTCGACGTCCGCCCTGATGCGATGTGTGGGAACCTCGGGCGGCGGTTCGTCGGCGACGTATCGGTTGACGCCGACGACCACGCGCTCGCCAGAGGTCCTCTTGAGTTGCGTGGTGTAGGCCGTTTCACCGATGGCCGCCTGGAGTCTTCCCTCTTCGATCGCCCGAATCGTGCCGCCCTCGGCCGCGATGGCCTCGAGAGTCTCATGGACCGCCGTTTCCATTTCGCCTGTCAGTGACTCGACCAGGTACGACCCGCCGAGCGGATCGATCACGTCAGCGACGCCACTTTCCTCTGCGATGATCTGTTGGGTTCGCAGGGCCAACCTCATTGCTTGCTCCGTTGGTATGGCATACGCCTCGTCGAACCCGTTGCAGTGGAGCGACTGGGCACCCCCGAGAACCGCAGCGAGCGCCTGCAGCGTGGTCCTTACGATGTTGTTGTAGGGCTCATTCTTCGTCAATGTCGCTGCAGCTGTCTGACAGTGGAATCGAAGTCGTGCGGATTCTGGACGGCGGGCGCCGAAGCGCTCCGTTACGATCCTCGCCCAGACCCGTCGTGCCGCCCGGAACTTGGCAACCTCCTCAAACAGGTCAGCCTGGGCCACGAAGAAGAACGACAGGCGCGGGGCGAAATCGTCGATGTCGACACCCGCAGCGGTCACGAGCTCCAGGTACTCGATGGCATGCGCGATGGTGTACGACAGCTCCTGAACGGCAGATGCTCCGGCTTCCGAGATGTGATAGCCGCTTATGCTGATCGGGTTGTATCGAGGGAGGTGCTCGGAGGCGTACGTGATGATGTCCCGAGCGAGCCGCATTGACGGTGCGATTGGATAGATCCACTCCTTCTGTGCGACGTACTCCTTGAGGATGTCCGCCTGTACGGTGCCCGAGAGGCTCTTCGGGTCATTCCCACGTTCCTCAGCAACGGCGACGTACATGGCAAACAGGATCCATGCCGTGGGGTTGATGGTCATCGAGACGGAAATGCTCTCGAGGTCGATACCGTCGAAGAGGACGCGCATATCGTCGAGCGTGTCGATAGCGACTCCCTCCCGCCCCACCTCGCCATGTGAAAGCTCGTGGTCCGAATCGAACCCCATGAGGGTCGGCATGTCGAAATCGATCGACAGACCGGTCTGCCCTTGCGAGATCAGGTATCGGAAGCGGTCATTGGTGTCCTCCGCAGTCCCATAGCCGGCGATTTGTCGCATCGTCCAGAGGCGACCGCGGTACATCGTCGGGTAGGCCCCTCTCGTGAACGGATACTGGCCGGGAAAGCCCAGATCCTCGAGGTAGTCGAGGTCGTCGACATCCGCTGGGGTGTAGATCCTCTTGAGTGGAAACCCGGAAGCCGTCCTGAAGTCCTCGCGTCTCTCACCCGTCGACGCGAGCGCGTCTGCGACAAGCTCGTGCGTCCATGCTTCCAGCGCTTCGGACGAGCGGATGACGCTCGAAGGTTCGTATGTCAAGTGGCTCCTCTCTTCGCTGCCCACTGAAGTGGGGCATCATCGGGCACGCCGGCGAGGCCGCGCGTGAGGTCGGGGCTTCTCGCCGAGACGTCCGTGACGACGTCGACGACGGTCGTTCGCCCGCTGGCGAGTGCACGGTGGATTGCGGGTTTGAGCTCCTTGAGTCGCGTGACTCGTTCCCCTGCGGCCCCGACCGACCGGGCGAGTTCGTCGAAGCGGCAATCAGACAGTTCAGTCGCCACTGTGCGATCTGGTCCGTAATCCATGATCTGCGCGTTCCGTTCGATTCCCCACGCCGCGTTGTTCGACACGACGACCGTGATGGGGAGGTGCTGTCGCACGGCCGTCTCGAGCTCCATCACGTTGAAACCCACCGCACCATCTCCGGTGATGCAGATCACGGGATCGTTGTGAGCGACACCCGCAATGGCGTTTGCGAAAGGAATACCCATCCCGAGACCTCCGTAGGGTCCGGGATCGAAGAAGTGCCTCGGAGCGCTCGGGTTGATCGCCAACCGGGCGAAGGAGAGGATGTCGCCACCGTCGACGACGAAGCGCGTGTTCGAAGGAGCAACGCTCATGATCGTTCGACACAACGTGAGCG
>DATHUV010000087.1:0-7645 GCA_035461905.1 Acidimicrobiia bacterium
GTGCGGATGGGGCTCAACAGCGGCGACGTCACCCACCGCGATGGGGAAGCCCAAGGCACCGCGGTCCACGCGGCTGCGCGAGTCGCCGCCAAGGCACAGGGTGGTCAGATTCTCGTGTCGCAGATCGCGTCCGACCTCGCGGGCTCGCTCGGGAAGACCAGGGTGGTCGATCGGGGGCTGTTCTGGCTCAAGGGGTTCCCCGACCGATGGCGTCTCTACGAGGTCCTCTGGCGAGAGAAGGAGGCTGCGGGCGATCGCCTGAGCCGAGAAGTCAAGGCGGCATCCGCAGCAGCCTTCGACCCAGCGACCCCACGGTCCGAAGGTCCGATCGTGGGAAGGATGCACGAGCAGCGGGTCATCAAGGAGCAACTCGCCGCCGTCACCGGATCTGGCTTGCGCGCCGTCGTGCTCGAAGGCGAGGCTGGGATCGGCAAGACGCGAATGCTCGAGGTCACCGTTGATCTGGCCGCCACCTCGGACACACCGCTGTTCACGCTCGACGTGGCAGCTGACGAGGAGCTGAGCGGCCCGTATCTCCTGTTTCGATCCCTGCTCGGTTCCCAGCGAACGGCAACTGTTGCACGCGAGGCAATGGCGTTGGAACCCCTTGACCGGGCACAGGATGCGATCAGCGGCAGGTCAGGCGACGGTGAGGGCCTGTCCCCTCAGGAGCGAATGCTTCGCATCTTCGACGAAGTCGCATCTGCTGTCTCGGCAATCACCAGGGTGCGGCCGGTCGCTCTGCTGTTCGACGACCTCCAGTGGGCAGATGAGGACAGCATCCAGATGATCCGCTACCTGGTTCGCACACTGCCGACGGCACCGATCTTCCTCCTGATCACGGTTCGTGCCTCCTCGGAATCGTCCGGCGCCGGAAAGCTCATCGCCGACCTCGATCGGATGAGGGTCACGCAGGTGCTGCGACTGGAGCGATTCACCCGTGTGGAGACGGCTGAGTTCCTGGAGAACGTCCTTGGGTCCCCCGTGGACGAACAGACGGTGCAGAGTCTGCATGCCCGCTCGGAAGGGGTCCCGTTCTTCATCGAAGAGCTCGCCCGCGCCTACCGCGAGGCGGACGCCCTGCAACTGATGGACGGAACCTGGATGATGACTCGCCTGAGTGGGCCGACGGTTCCCTCCTCGATCCAGTCCCTCATCGAGCGACGCCTCGCACAGTTGTCAGGGGACTGTCGTGAGCTCTTGGCCGACGCCGGGGTTCTCGGACGGAGGTTCAAGCTCTCCATTCTGGCGCCGGTTCTCGCCAAGGTCAGGCGTGAGGACGAGAAGCCGGACTGGGAGCTGGCCGAGGACCTCGACTCGGCCGTCCGTCTCGGGTTGATCGTGGAGGAGTCCGGTGACGCCGAGTACGACTTCACGTTCTCCCACGATCAGATACGGGCTTCGCTCCTCGATGACATGCCACGCCGTCGCCAACAGGCCATCCATGGGGCCATCACCGAGATCCTCTCATCTCAGGAAGGCGACGTAGACCTATCGATGCTCGCCTACCACGCGATGCAATCGGGCAACAACCACGAAGCAGTCTCGAGTGCGGTGGCAGCGGCCAAAGCCGCGCTTGGTGCGTCCGCACCGGAGGAGAGCATTCGGCTCATCGATCGCACCCTCCCCGCTGCGTCGGACCCTGCGGATCGGATCGAGATGCTCAGGGTCAAGGACGATGCCCTCGACATGCTCGACCGGGGGATGGATCGCATCGCGAATCTCGCCGAGATGAGTGCCTTGACCGGTGCGATCGCGTCACCCGGCCTCGAGTCCGAGGTGTTCCTGCGGAGGGCATCGGCCTCGCGGGCGATCGAGGACTTCGACGCCGCTGTCGACTTGGCGGCAACCGTTCGCGAGACTGCCGTCGAGGTAGGAGACCTCGACCTCGAACTCCGGGCATGCCTGGAACTCGGTCAGGGCCTAGCGAGAAGCGCCATCGGTGAAGCCTATTGGCCCTTGACCGAGATCGATCTCGATCAGCCCGAAGAGGCTTACACGAGGGCTCTGGAGCTGGCACGCGAGACGGGTTCACGGGCTGCCGAAGCCACGGCCCTCCGCGAGCTGGCGGTCATGGCGGTGGGACGGACACGACAGACGGCCGTTGCCGCCGAAGAGGAGGGAACATCCAGGTTCGAGATCCTCGCCATGGGTCCCACGTTGTTCGCCGAACCGAAGCAACTGGCGGAGGAGGCATTCGAGATCTTCGAGGAGATCGGCGATCAGCGGGGAGCGATGTCCGCGTTGATCTCGATGGCGTATGCACACGTCACGGACCCGACAGCCCATGGCATGGCGGGTCGGATCGAGCACATTCGGGCACTCCACAACAGTCGGGACGGGGCTGTCACCGACAGCCAGCGTGGGAGGGAGGATGCTCTCATGCTCTACAGCATCCACACCTACGCCCGCCTCAACGCACAGCCTGACCTCGCGCTCGAACGAGGCCGTGAGGCCTTCGAGGCCGCGAGGAGGATGGGCGACCGGTGGCTGGAGACGCTGGCGGCCGGAGGCATGGCGATGACGTGCGCATCGTACGGCGCGGTGGAGGACGCTGGGGCGTGGTTGGACCGAGCGGCCACGGCGGCCATGACGGTTCCGAGTGCCTCGATGGCTCGTCGGATGGAGATGTGGCGCGGTGCATGCGCGGCTGCTCGCGGCGATGCCGAGGAGGTGCGCGCCCACTTCGAGCGAGCCGTCGAGCTGGCCGGCACCAAGAGCCCGGCTGCCCGCGCAGAGGCATACTGCGCAGTTGCCATCGAGACCTGCAAACTCGGGGCAACCACGGGCGATGCAGACCTCTTGGATCGAGCGCGGTTGGCTGCCGAGGCCACGCTCGATGCGGTCAGGCTGTTGCCGGGCGACCTCCCATGGGGTCCGGTCGCTCATGCGGTCCTGGCGGTCGTGGCCGACGCGGAGAACCGTCCCGAGGATGCCGCCGATGAATCCCGAATCGCCCTTTCGACCCTCGACGGCTTGACACACGTTCTCCATTTCGTCAACGTGCTCTGGGCGGCTGGTCGCGTCCTCATCCGTCAGCAGGCACCAGAAGCCGAAGGCCTTGCCTATCAGATCGCCCAAGGACTCGGCTACCTCAGCATGAACATGATCAACCCGGAGATCAGGGCGAAGTGGTTCAACGTCGACGCCCATCGAGAACTGGCCCAGTTGGTCGGTTTCGAGGTTTCGGGGTTCAGCTCGGGCGATGGAGCGGTCGGTTTGGCCGACCCTGAGGTGGCGTTACTCCGAGCGATCACGTCCGGGTCGATCGACCATGGAGCGACAGAGGACGAGGTCTCCGCGCTGTTGTCGAAACTCGGCGTGGCGTCCGAGACGGAGGCGATCGAGTATGCGATCAAAGCGGGCGTGACGTGGCAGTGAGACTCATCATCGATCGTCGTCGCTGCATCGGCGCCGGAACTTGTGTCGCGCTCGCCCCTTCAGCGATTCAGTGGCGACAGGGCGACTTCCTGAAGCCGGAGCTGCTCGACCCGACCACGGTCGACGAGGACGTGCTTCGAGAGGTGGCAGCGGCCTGTCCAACCCGTGCGATCGTGCTCGAGCAGGTGATGGCGTCCTCCGACGGGTGATCCGCTCGCCGGGACTCGACGGGCGATCCATCCAGCAGGTGAGGGGCAGGAGCACGGCGACTTCCGAGTCGGATGGACGACGATGACGATGTAGCCAACGACGATGCGCCGCCTACCAGCATGGGCGTCCGTCTCGCCCGCGTAGCTCCCCAACCCCATCAACCAATTCCACGAGCGACGTATGGGTGATCGGGAAGACATCGCAGCACCCTACCGACCGCGCCGGACGCTCAGGCGGAGGTTGCCACCACCTCGACGACCGCCCAGCAGCCAGGGACGTCGCGGAGGGCGGTGTCGCCGGTCAGGAGGGGACTCTGGACTGCCTCCGAGAGTGCGAGGTAGAGCCCGTCATACACGGTCACGTTGGCCCTGAGCTCGAACGCGCGGGCGAGCAGCCCGCGGTGCGGATATCGCGTGATCGGCAAGTCCGAGAGGTCGTCGATCAACGAGGTGGCCAAGGTGTCGGACAGATCCCCGGCCAATGCAAAACGTCGCAGTCCTTGGCCAACCTCGGCGTCAATCAGGTGTGGTGCCCCCACCACCTCGCCAGCCTGATAATGCGCCGCCAGCGCTTCCCCGGCGGGACTCCCCCTACCCAGGAGCAGGTCGATCACCACGGATGCGTCGGCGACGATCACCGAGAGTCGCGCTCGGCCCGGACGGCTTCGGCAGGTGTCTCTGACAGCCGGGGACGCTCCCGCACCGCCAGACGCGCCAACACCTCCTCGACCGGCGCGACCGCAACGAGTCGCTCCACCTCGTGAAGAAGGTAGTCGGAGAGGCTCATTCCGGCCCGCGCCGCCCGTGCCTTGACCTCTCGGTGCACCCCGTCCGGGACGTTACGAATCTGGATCATCTTGGACATGTGATACACCATATCACATGTTGTGCACATGAACCAGGCCATGACGGGTGGGCAGGGTTTCGTCAGCACGCCCGGAGGGACTCGAATCCCAACCTTCTGACCCGTAGTCAGATGGACCAGTTCACTCGTAACGCCCATTCTGTGGGGAATCCACCCACCGCAAACGGTCGGCCGATCCCAGCTGATCGCCGCGGCGGCGGCTCGGGATTGATGGGTGCAGGGCGTCCCGCGGCATCGTGACCTCAACGATCCGTACACCATGGGCACACGTGGGCTCTCTGAGTGCTCGGGGCTTACTCGTTGTCGTCATAGGTCAGAATCTCGAGGATGTGGCCACTCGGATCGTGAAAGTACACCGAGTCGGTGTCTCCGTGGACCCCGCTGGACCGACCAGGCCCGCGCATACTTCTCGCCGTGGAGGGACCATCGCCGTAGGTCCTGCCGCTTGCTCGTATACGGTCAAAGGTCGCTTCGAAAGTCACACGGTCCATACCAAAGGCGAGGTGGCGTGATGCCGGTTGGGGCTGCTCCCAAAGGTCCAGCGCCAAATCTGGTGTGATGAGCATCACCTCGAATTGCCCATTGCGACCACGCGACTCCAAGCCAACAACGTCTCGATAGAAAGCAACCGAGTCGGCGAGATCAGTCACCTCAAGGATCGTGTGGTCGAGGAACACCGCCATCCCCGAATCCTACCCAAGCGACGCGGTCGCGCTGCGATCGCCACCCACCGATCCCGCAGTCGCTGTCGAACAGGCGAAGCGCCGCGACCAGGCGCTCATCTTCACCTCCGATTTCGACGACCTGATCCACGGCTCACTGACAACCGGACCCGGATCTCGCGGCCCATCGCGGGATGCTCGAAGGCGCGAACGCTCGATCAACATGCTCACCCCGAACAGCTGATCGCAGATGACCATCTCGCGTGTCGAAGCTACGACTCTGAGCGGTGGAGTCCAACCAAGAGACCGCTTGAAGTCCTGAGACGGTGAAGTGCGCTTCGAGAACCGGCGGTCAGGCGAGCGAGAACCGTCTGAACAGGTGAAGCGGCGTTCGCCTCTTGTGGAGCTCATGCGGCTGGCACATAATCAATATATGACGCAGACGGCACCTGTCCGTGGCGCTGCGGTCTCCGACGACGCCTCTCGTCGCGCAACTTGGATCGACACCCTCCGGGTTGCGATAATCGTGGGAGTCATCGGCTCGCACGTCAGTGTGATCTACGCCCTCGACATCGCTTGGTGGTACGAGGAGCGAACCGCCAATGAGATCTCCAAGGCAGTTCTGGCCGGGGTCTTCGCGCCTGGTCTGCTCTTCGGGATGGGCATGATGTTCTTCGTCGCAGGGTGGTTCACGCCTCCGGCCTTCGAACGCAAGGGTGCGCGGCGCTTCGTCATCGACCGGCTCTGGCGTATCGGCATTCCGACAGCTGTCTATCTCTTCGTGCTCAACCCTGCGATGAGCTTCTTCGGCGCTCGGGCGATGGGCGAGGGGGCGACGATCGCCAACTACTGGCGTCGCACCTATTGGGACGACGTCGAGCTTGGCGTGGCCTGGTTCATGGCCGCTCTCCTGATGTTCTCTCTCGCTTATGCCGCCTGGCGGTCGCGACGTCCCGTCCGGACTGGGGGCACGATCCCGCTCCGACGTAGCGATCTGGTGAACGTGGGCATCTTCATCGCCGTGGCGTCGTTTCTTGTGCGCCTCGAGTTCCCGGTACTCAGCGGCGAGGCGCTTTTGGCACTGAACCTCTGGGAATACCCGCAAGTGTCCGCTCTCTTCGCGCTCGGTGTCCTCGCTCGGGAGCGGGGCTGGCTGTCCGACCCTCTGCCGCCACAACTGCGGAGGACCTGCGGGTGGGCCGCCGCCCTCGGTGTCATCCTTGCCGCACTCGTGGGCGCTGGCATCGCCATCACCAACGACCCAGAGCCCTTTCTCGGGGGCTTGCGGTTCGAGGCGACGCTGATCCCGCTCATCGAAGCCACCCTCGCGCTGGGTATATCGTTGTGGTTGATCGACTGGTTCCGTCGCCGCGGCAGCCGTGCAGGCGCGCTGGTGAGTGGCCTCGGGCGAGCGTCCTTTGCCGCCTATCTCCTGCACGTCCCGATCACCATCCTGCTCGCCATAGCCCTGCGAGAAGTCGGAGTCCCAGCCGAACTGAAGATCCTCAGCGTCTTTGCCTTGGGCGTGGGCGCATCATTCGGGCTCGGATGGCTCTTGACTCGGTCACGAGTTGCAGGGCGGATTCTGTGAGCCCAACCGAACCGGTTGACTTCACATTTGCGCATTAGATGCACGCGGCATCGAACTCGGCGGAAAGTGACAGAAACCCCCGCAGCAGCAGGGGTCTCAGCAGCACGCCCGGAGGGACTCGAACCCCCAACCTTCTGATCCGTAGTCAGACGCTCTATCCAAATTGAGCTACGGGCGCTTGTAGGCGCGAGGATACCCCGAACTGACCGGGACCGTAGCCCGTGCCTTCGATGATCCGACCGCCTCCGATGCAGGGCGAGTCAACTCCGCCAAGGGTTCCAAGTGGTCGGCGAGGGCCTACGTGGCGAGCTCGTTGAGGTCCGAATCCCGATGAGGGCACTGCCTCGCGCTCGGCCCTCCCTCGTATGCCGACTGCCCGAGTGACGCGGGTGTCGCTTCGAGTGCGGACTTCACCTGCCACAGGTAGGGTCCATGCCACCGGCGACAGGAGCATGAGAAGATGATCGAGGAATTCAGAGCGTTCGCCCTCAAGGGCAACCTTCTCGACATCGCTGTGGGGTTCGTGCTCGGCCTTGCGTTCGCCGCCGTCATCGGCTCGCTGGTCGCTGACATCCTCACTCCGCTGATCGCAGCCATTTTCGGGCAACCGGACTTCGGAACACTCGCCATCACGATCAATGAATCCAGGATCCTCTACGGCAGCTTCCTCAATGCCGTGTTCACGTTCCTCGTGGTCGCACTCGCCCTGTTCTTCTTCGTCGTCAAGCCGTACAACGTCATGAGGGCCAGGTCCGAGCGGGATCAGGAGGAAGCCGTCGAGGAAGTGGATGAGGAGATCGTCCTGCTCACCGAGATCCGGGACGCACTGCGTCGCGGTTGATCCTTCCGGGATGAATTGGTCGGCCGGGCGCTGCTATTGGGTGGTGTCCGGGGTGAGCCATCGTCTGGGTTTCGTGCCATACCGGGTCGGATGTTC